>NZ_JBHJUV010000028.1:0-123281 GCF_042268025.1 Streptomyces sp. NPDC056161 | reverse complement strand
CGCCTTCGTACGCCCGGGGTCAGCGCTCCCGTCGCAGCACCCGGGCGCCGCCCGCGGGCACCGTGACCGATCCGCGGTGCACCGATCCGTCCAGGAGGTCGGTGCCCGAACCGGGCACGGTGGCCCCGGTGTCGCCGTGGTTGATCAGGAAGACGTAGTCATGGGCGGCCGAGCGCCGGGTCACCGTCTCCAGGCCGCCGGCGGCCGCCGTCACCCCGGACCGCTTCACCAGCTCCGCCACCAGGGCCGCGCGCGCGGCCGCGGCCAACTCCACCCCCACGTACCAGGCTTCGCCCGCGCCGCGCGCCGCACGGGTGACGGCCGG
Source organism: Streptomyces sp. NPDC056161 (assembly GCF_042268025.1). Taxonomy (NCBI): domain Bacteria; kingdom Bacillati; phylum Actinomycetota; class Actinomycetes; order Kitasatosporales; family Streptomycetaceae; genus Streptomyces; species Streptomyces sp. NPDC056161. The sequence continues at coordinate 122,956 of NZ_JBHJUV010000028.1, read as the reverse complement.
CCGGCCGGTGAGGTCCCCGCTCACGTACCAGGCCGCGGCCTCGGCGTCCGTGAGGTCGATCTCCTCGTGCCAGGTGGCCACCGGCGCGGGCCCGGTGATCCCGTCGATCCGCACGGACTCCCCCTCCGGCAGCGGAGCGAACTCCTCGACCCGCACCCCCAGCAGCTCGCGGAACGCCCCGGGATAACCGCCGAGCCGCACCCGGTCCAGTGGATCGACGATCCCGGAGAAATAGGTGACGAGCACGGTGGCCCCCGCCGCCGCCGCGGCGGCGAGAGCGGCGGCGTCCGCGTCGCAGACCAGGTACAGCAGGGGTACGACGATCAGCCGGTAGCCCGAGAGGCCGGCCGACGGGGGGACGACGTCGACGGTGACGCCCGCGTCCCGCAGACTGCCGTACCAGTTCAGGACGGTGTCCAGGTAGGAGAGGCCGTTGTGCGGATGCGACTCCCGCTCGGCCGCCCACCACGACTCCTCGCAGAACAGCAGCGCGCAGTCCGCGACCACCTCGCTCCCCCGTACCTCGGCGCAGGCCGCCAGTTCCGCGCCGAGCGCCGCCACCTCCCGGAACTTGCGGCTGTCGGCCCCGGCGTGCGGCAGCATCGCGGAATGGAACCGCTCGGCGCCCGCCCGCGCGGCCCGCCACTGGAAGAAGCAGATCCCGTCGGCTCCGCGGGCCAGATGGGAGAACATGTCCCTGCGCAGTCGGCCGGGAGCCTTGGCCGGATTGACGGGGCGCCAGCTGGTGGCGCCGGTGGCCGTCTCCATGAGCAGCCACGGCTTCCCCCGCGCCAGTCCGCGGGCCCGGTCCGCCGAGAGGGCCAGCTCGGTCTGTGCGTCGGCCGCCGGCCGCGAATAGTGGTCACTGGCGATGAGGTCCATGCCGTCGGTCCACGAGCTGTAGTTCATGTTCTTGCCCGCGTCGAACAGCACCAGATTCGTGGTGACCGGCACCGTCGGCGTGAGCCGCCGCAACACCGCGGTCTCCGCGCGCAGTTGCTCGCGCAGCTGGTCGGAGCTGAACCGGTCGAAGTCCAGGACCTGGGTGGGGTTCGAGTCGGTGTAGGTCAGCCGGGGCGGCTGGATCTGCTCCCAGGCCGTGTACGTCTGGCTCCAGGCGCTGGTGTTCCAGGCGGCGTTCAGCTCCTGGAGCGAGTCCCGGTACCTGTCCCTGAGCCAGGCGCGGAAGGCGGCGGCGCTCGCGTCACCGTAGCACCGCGAGTTGTGGCCGCCGAGTTCGTTGGACACGTGCCACAGGGCCAGGGCGGGGTGGTCGCCGTAGCGCTCGGCCAGCTTCTCGACGAGCGCGAGCGAGTGTTCGCGGTAGACGGCCGACGACGGCGACCATGCCTGGCGGCCGCCCTGTGCCATGGTCCGTCCGTGCCGGTCGACGGGCAGCACCTCCGGATGCATCGTGGTGAGCCACGGCGGCGGCGAGGCGGTCGCGGTGGCGAGGTCGACGGCGATCTCGCCCGCGTGCAGCAGGTCGAGCACGCGGTCGAGCCAGCCGAAGGTCCAGCGGCCGGGGCCCGGTTGGAGTGCCGCCCAGGCGAAGACGCCCACCGTCACGAGGTTGACGCCTGCCTCGCGCATCAGCCGGACGTCCTGCGGCCACACGCTCTCGTCCCACTGCTCGGGGTTGTAGTCGCCCCCGAACGCGACGGGTTCCCCGCCGAACCTGGCGAGGACGTTGACGGGCCATCGGATCCACTCACCGGCCACCGGCCGCTCCTTCTTCTCCCGGGCGTCGATGCCCGGCTCGACCGCACGCGTTCAGCGCGCGAGCCCAACTCTCGACCTCGCTCGTCGGCAGGCGGACGGGCCGCCCGACGGGTGGTCGCACACGAGACAGGGACGCTGCCCCGGGGCCGCCGAGGAGCGGACCGATCACACACTAGCGGGCCGAGACAACGTTGTTTAGAGTGAGGACGGCGCCACCGGATCGCAACCGTCTGGCCCTTCGGACGCGGTGGTCGTGCCCCGTGCCCCGCCCGTCCCAGCCGCCCCGTGCCCCGCACGGCGCGAGGCCCGTGCGCACACCTAGGGAGTGGATCGTGGCGGAGTTCGACGGCAAGGTGGCGATCGTCACCGGTGGTCTCAGCGGCATCGGACACGCGACCGCTCGGCTGCTCGCCGCGCGGGGTGCGACGGTCGTGGCCGCCGGTATCGCGCCGCGACACGGCGGCGCGACCGAGCCGTTGCCGTCGGTGGTGGAGTGCGTCGAGACCGACGTCACCGACGAGCGGGCCGTCGCCCGGCTCGTCGCCCATGCCGCCCGCAGCCACGGCGGCCTCGACATCCTGGTCGCCGCCGCCGGGATCCAGCGTTACGGCACCGCGGCGGACACCGGCGCCGACGAGTGGAACGAGGTCCTCGCGGTCAACGTCACCGGCGCCTTTCACGCCGTCAAACATGCGTTGCCGCAGCTCAGGGCGCGCGGAGCGGGCTCGATCGTGATCGTGTCGTCGGTCCAGGCATTCGTCACCCAGACGTCCGTCGCCGCCTACACCACCAGCAAAGGAGCGCTCAACGCGCTCGCCCGGTCGATCGCCGTCGACGAGGCGAAGAACGGGATCCGGGCCAACGCGGTCTGCCCCGCCTCGGTGGACACCCCGATGCTGCGCGCCTCGGCCCGGACCTTCTCGGACGGCAGCGACCGGGCCGCCCAGGCGCTGGTGGAGGCGTGGGGCGGGATGCACCCGCTGGGGCGGGTGGCGCGGCCCGCGGAGGTCGCGGAGGCGATCGCCTTCCTCGCCGGGGACCGGGCCAGTTTCATCACCGGTGTGTCGCTGCCCGTGGACGGCGGCCTGCTCGCCAACGCCGCGGTGGCGCTCCCCGACTGACCGCGGGCTGCCCGTCCCGCCGCTGCGCACGGCCCGCGCACCCGCTCCCGGGCGGCCGTGGAACCTGGGACGACACCTGGGACGACGCCCGAGACGACAGCTGAGACGACAGCTGAGACGACAGCTGAGACGGCGCCTGGGACAACGGAGGACTCCGGATGACGGCAGAGGTCGCGATCCCCGCGCGGGCGCGCGTCGGCGAAGGACCGGTGTGGGACGCCGGAGCCCGCCGGCTGCACTGGGTGGACATCCCGGCGGGACACATCCACACCAGCGACCCGGTCACCGGCCGGACCACCAGCCGGTCCCTGCCGACCCAGGTCGGTGCCGCGGTGCCACGGCGCGGCGGGGGCTTCGCCGCCGCGACGGCCGAGGGGTTCGCCTCGGTGGACACCGACGGCACGGCGACGGTACGGCTTGCGCTGCTGCCCGAGGGCGAGCGCATGAACGACGCGAAGTGCGACCCCGGCGGCCGGCTGTGGGCCGGGAGCACCGCGCTGGACTTCGCCCGCGGCAGGGGCGCCCTGCACGTCCTGCTGCCCAACTGGACGAGCCGGGTGGTCCTCGACGGTCTGGCCCTGCCCAACGGGCTCGGCTGGAGTCCCGACGGGCGCACCTTCTACCTCGCCGACTCCGTCGCCGGGGAGGTCTGCGCCTTCGACACCGATCCGGGGGACCCCGTCCCCGGCGTCCTCGGGCGGCGGCGCACGGTGTTCCGGCTCCCCGGGAGCGCCGGGATGCCCGACGGCCTCACGGTCGACGCGGCCGGGTGCCTGTGGATCGCCGTGTGGGGCGGGGACCGTGTCGTACGCGTCTCCCCGGACGGCGAGTTGCTCGCCGAGGTCCCCCTGCCCGTGCACCAGCCGTCCTCGTGCGCGTTCGGCGGCCCCGGCCTGGACGTCCTGTACGTCACCTCCGCCCGCGAGGGGCTGGCACTCCCCCAGGACGACCCTGCCGGTTCCGTGTTCGCGGTCGGCGGGACGGGTGCCGTGGGGCTGCCGTCGACGCCGTTCGCCGGCTGACCCGGCCGGGAAGGGCGACAAGGCCGCGTGCTTCGCCACCGTGCGGGACAACGTTGCCTCGCCCGGTGCGGCCCGTCGGCGGGCATCGGTTCCCTCCGGCGCGGTGGCGCGCGGTTCAGCCGAGCGGCATCGTGCAGAAGCCGCCGCCCACCCGGTGGTTGCGTGGTTGCGCCGGATCGTAGGCGGTGGTGCCGAGGACCGCCGCGGCGTGCCGTTCCGCGTCGTCCTCGGGGCGGTAGCCGACGGCCTCCGCCTCCGCCAGGGACCACCAGCGGCGGGTGTTGCCGGAGATGCCCCACAGGACGCGGAAACCGGCGGGCCCGGCGCTCAGACACGCTTCGACCAGCCGGGCCGCGTCGCCCGGCGACAGCCAGACGGCCAGGTCCTCCGGGGAGAGCGGACGCGGCCGGAACGCACCGATGCGCAGGCAGGTCACATCGATGCCGAACCGCGAGTGGTAAAGACTCCCCAGGGCTTCACCGGCGGCCTTGCCCACCCCGTAGTAGGTGTCCGGGCGGGGCGGCACGTCCGCCGGCAGGAATCCGTCGACCGTGTCGTCCCGCGTGTGGAACCCCGCGGCATGGATGCTCGACGCGAGCACCACCCGCGGCACGCCCTGCCTGCGCGCCGCCTCCAGCACCCGCAGCGTCCCGCCGATGTTGGTCTCGGCGATCCGCTCCCAGGGTGCCTCGCCCGCGAGCCCGCCCAGGTGGAGCACGGCGTCGATGTCCCGGCAGGCCGCGTCGATCGCCTCCGGGTCGGTGAAGGACGCCTGTACGACCTCGGCGTCCTCTCCCGGCTCGGGCGGTGTCATCTCGGCGATGTCCAGCAGCCGCAGGGTCCGGCCCGTCCGGGCCAGCCGCGGCCGCAGCTCCCGGCCGATCCGGCCGGCGGCTCCGGTGACCAGGATCCGCTGCCGGGTCACGGTGTCCGCTCCGGACGGTCGGCGAGCGCGGGCAGCGGCGGGGGCGGGGCCTGCTCGTCGTAGGGCGGCGGGGCGGTGCCGACGGGGGCGTAGGGGGGCCGGTGGTAGGTGTGATCGCGGCGGAAGCCGAGTTCCGTGGGCGGATACCAGTGGCGCCAGCTGTGCGGATCGGTGTCCACGGGGGCCGAGCGGGGGCCCACGCCGTGGCCGTTCTCCGCCGCCACCGCGTACTCGTGGACGATCGGGCCTCCTTCGTGAGTCTCTCCGTCCGCTTCCCGGGCCCGCTCGGCCCGTTGCCGGACCGTCGCGTCCGCCGAGGCGGCCTCGGGGCCGGCGTGTCCGGGAACGACGCCCGGGACGTCGTCGACGTGCCGGAAGCCGAGTCCGGCGAAGATCTCCCGGTAGGCGCGCTCGCCCTTGCGGCGCCGGTAGAGCCGGTAGCGGCCGGCGCCCAGTACCTCGCCCCAGGTGAGGGTGACCGTCCCGGTGCCGAGCCGGAGCCGGAGCCCGTCCGGTGGCTGGGGCGGCCCGCCGGTGACGTACAGGGGGTGGTCGGCGCTCGGCTCGGCCCGGCGGTCGTCGTTTCGGGAGACGACGCGGACGTGGTACTTCTGCCCGTCGGTGAGGCCGGTCAGCCGGACGGGGCTCCCGGGCACCTCGGCGGCCGTCGCCCAGGCGGTTCCGCCGTCCGTGCTGAGCTGCACCAGGTGGCTCTTGGCGGCGGCCGAGGCGGTGAAGTGCACGATCGCGCCGCCGGGGACGGCTTCGGTGCGGACGACCCGGGCGGGCACCGGCACCGGCTGCCGCCCGGTCAGTTCCCAGCGGTGGCGGCCCCAGGGCAGCCGCACGGTGAGGGTGTCCGCGCCGACGGCGGTGTGCGGTGCCCGCTCACCGTCGATGTGGAAGGCGGCCGCGGGATCGAGCCCGCCGGTGAACCGCAGGGACACCGAGGTGTCCGCCGCCGCGTGGTAGATGCCCCGGCTCTCGGTGGGGTGCGGGTCCCGGTATCCGAGGCCGATGGCGAGTGCCGGGTCGTCGGTGGTCAGGAGCAGGTCCGGCGTGCCCACGGCGCTGCCGGAGAAGAGAGCCAGCTCCCGCCGGCCGTCGTCGAAGACGCGGATCGCGCCCGCCGTCCCGGAGAACCGCAGCCCGTTCTCGGCGAACTCGGCCGAGGCCGGCTGGAGATGGGTCGCAGCCTCGTACCGGAACACGTGGTCGAGGCTGTGCGGGGTGCGGATCCGGGCGCCCCACGGTGTGGTCCGCTCGGGGTCGACGCTCAGGTCGTCGCGGTGGCTGACGACCGCGAGGGTGTTGCCGTTGTCCCCGTCGGCCCTGCCCTCAAGGCGCACTCCGCGGGACACGTCGGTCGCCCAGGAGCCGTCGAGGGCACCGTCCGTGCGCACCCCGCGCACCACGTGGATGAACGGCATGCGCTCGGCGAGGTGGTCGAAGCTGTTGGCGTCGTGCCCGGTGGCGCCGGTCAGTACGGACCACGTCCACACCATGCGCTGGTTCGGCGCGAACGAGTCGTAGGTGACGAGGTAGTCGCTGCCCATCAGCAGGACGCTGCGGCTGCGGTAGAGGCCGCCCACGGGGCCGTCCGGGTCGGAGGTGATCTCCGCGTACTGGGCGCCGCCCAGGTCGTGGAGCGGCAAGTCCAGGGTGTGCGGTCCGATCGACCGGTAGGCGCCGTCCTGCCAGATCGCGCACGAGGTGGCGAAGGTGGCGTCGGGTGCTCTGCGGTCACCGGCGTCCTCCGGGCCGTGGCCGCTGTAGGAGCGGCCGGCGGCGTAGTAGTAGAGGTGTCCGCAGCCGTTGCCGTCGGCGACGCCCCAGCGGTAGTTGGGGCCGCGGTCCACCTGCTGGAGGAAGACCGCGACCTCACCGGGGCGGTCGACGTCCGCGCGCAGCGTGATGCCGTATCCGGTGTACTTCGTGCTGGTCAGGTGCGGGTTGGTGCCCTGGTTACCGGCGGTCTCCAGGAGGCCGCGCCAGGGGTCGGGGGCGCCGGGCGGGCTGTCGAGCCGGCGGGCGGCGGCGTCACTCGCCCACAGCAGGTGTTCGGCGAGGAGCGGCCGGTAGCGGCGCAGGGCCTCGCCGAGCAGCCGCAGTTCGACGGGTGGGCGCCGGGGCCAGAACGCGTGCGCCCCCTGGGCGGGATGCAGTCGCCGCCGCTCGCCGTCCGGGGTGGTGTCGACCGGCGCGGTCAGGGCGTTGACCAGCCAGTCGCCGACCGCGGCCAGCTCCGGCGTGGCCAGGCGGTTGTGTCCGTCGGTCAGCCGGCCCAGGGCGTTCGCCTGGGTCACGGGACGCAGGAAGGCCCAGACGTAGGTGGCCAGGCTCTCCGTCCAGCGGCCGGGCCGGGCGCCGCGTGTCGGCAGCGCCGGGCGGGTGTGGAAGACACCGGCCAGTTCGACGAACTTCTCGAACTGGCCGAGCCATTCCGGTGCCGCCTCGTGGTCGGGGTAGAGCCAGGCGAGGCAGGCCGGTGTCGCCTTGGCGTCGGCCAGGAAGTTGGGGTGGCCGCCGAGCATCCGGCGCAGCGGGCCGATCTCCTCCCCGGCCGAGACGTAGGCCGTCAGCAGCAGCAGCGCGTCGACGCGGGCGCGTTCGCCGGGTGTGAGGCGGTCGGCGAACCGGTCGTAGCCGTCGAGCAGCCGGTCGTGGAGCGGACGTCCGCCGATGTTCAGGTACCCGGGGTGTTCGTTGACCCCGTGGGCGATCAGTCGTGGGCCCTCGGATCCGGTGAACAGCGCGGCGGTGAACTCCTCGGGTGAGCGGAACTCGCCCTCCCGGCACAGCCGTTCGGGCCGTCTTCCGGTGTAGCCGAGCTTCCAGTCCTTGACCCGGTCCAGGCTGAGGGTGCCCTGCCAGTGGTGCAGGAACCGCACCCGGGTGGACGGGTGGGCCATGGCGGGCGGCTGGGCGCGCAGGACGTCCAGGTCGCGTTCGTGGTCGTAGAAGGCGACGGCGGTGCGGCGGGTGCCGGAGCGCAGGGGCCAGGTCCAGCGCAGCACTCCGTCGTGGCGGAAGTGGATCTGGAGGGTGTCGGCCGAGGCCCAGGACGCGTAGGTGCCGTCGTCCCAGTGCGCGTGGTCGCGGATGAAGACGCCCATCGCGTCGCCGCCGGCCGCGTCCCAGAAGGTGGCGTGCGGCCGGACGTTCCAGGCGTGGCTCGGCGCGTAGGGCCCGACGGTGAAGGCCATGTCGGCCTCCGGGCGTTCCGTACGGCCCGGTCCGGAGAACGAGGGGTCCTCTCCACTGTCGCCGAGGACGATCGGCTCGTCGATGCCGAGCCAGTGGTACAGCTCGTGCGCTCCCGGATCGGCGTGGTCGGCGGGCGACTGCGAGAGTGGCCAGGTCGACGAGAAGCGGTGGCTCGGCGCGGTGCCGTCCCAGCTCAGCTCCCAGGCGGCCCGCGCGGCCTCCGGCAGGTTCGTCTCCTCGCACAGCTCGACGTGGTCGCAGCCCGCGAGACAGCGGACCGTCGCCGTGTAGACGGCTCCGCTCAGGAACCGGTAGCGGATCTCGTGGGTGGCGAACAGCGGGCCCGCCTCGACGCGGCGCATGTCCAGGCGGGCGAGGCGTTCGGTGCCGCAGCGCAGCACGGACGTCCCCACCCAGCCGTGTCCGCGGTCCAGTTGCCGTACCGGCCCCGGCACGGCACCGTCCGGGTGGCGGCCCGCGGCGGGCAGCCGGATCCGCAGCGGTCCGCCGTCCACGACGAGACCGTCGCCGTCCTCGTCGGTCCGCACCGGGTGCGGGACGTCGGCGAGCGGCAGCGACTCGTCGGCGCACAGGGTGACGTCGTACGACCCTCCGGACGGCAACTCGGCGAAGAAGCACACCACGGCGAAGGCCAGCCGGCCGTCCGTCAGGGTCACCCGGGAGAGTTGGAACGGCACCGGCCGGCCGGCCGCGTCGACGAGCCGGAGCTGTTCGGCGCGGACCGCCGGGACGGCCCAGCGGACCGGGTGGTGCAGCAGCGTCCTCGGCCAGGCGAACTCCGGGTGGTGCAGCGCGTCGGCGAACCGGAACCGTACCCGGTCGCCGTCCGCCGGCCAGTGCGTGACCGTGGCTGTCACGACGCGTCTCCCTTCCCGGCATCGGCACCGGCGGCGGGCGGCCCCGCGGTGACGCCCTGGGTGCCGAACGCGGCGCCGCCGGCGACGCCTTCCACCAGATAGCGCTGGAGCAGCACGAACAGGAGCAGGATGGGTGCGGCGACGATGAAGGTGCCGGCCGCGATGAGCGGCCAGTTCTGGGTGTACTCGCCGAAGAAGGAGTAGAGGCCGCGGGTCACCGGCCACAGGGCCGCGTCGGAGAGCATGACCAGCGGCAGGATGAGGTTGTTCCAGGCGTGCACGAACCCGAAGATGGCGAACGTGGCCAGGGCCGGCTTCATCTGGGGGATGACGATGGTGAAGATGAACCGCACATAGCCGCAGCCGTCCAATGCGGCGGCCTCGTCGATCTCGCGCGGGATGCCCTTGATGTACCCGACGAAGAAGAAGAACCCGGCGCCGGACAGGCTGGTGAGGACCAGGTACCCGGCCATGCTGTCGTACAGGTGGAGCGAGCGGGCCTCGATGAACAGCGGGATGAGGCCGCCGGGCAGGAACCCGGAGAAGATGAAGAACGTGTACACCAGGTTGGAGCGCTTGAAGTAGCCGCGGGAGACGGGGAAGGCCAGGAAGACGCCGAGGATCAGGGTGACCGTGTCGGGGATGATCGCGTAGACCAGGCTGTTGATCATCTGCCGCCCGAAGTCCCCCTGTTTCCAGGCGGTGGTGAAGCTCTCCGTGGTCCAGGGGTCGGGCAGGCCGGTGGGGTTCTGCAGGAACCCGGTGTACGTCTTGAACGCCTGGAGCAGCATGTACACCAGCGGCAGCGCGAACAGCACGGCGGCGATGGCGAAGCAGAGCAGGTTCACACCGGCGGCCTTGGCCGTCCGGGTGGACGGCGCGCGGGTCTTCACAGCGAGATCTCCCGTCGGCGCAGGGTGAACAGGAGGCCGCCGCCGATCACCACGGTCAGGCAGAACTGCAGCATGGCGAGCATGGAGCCGTAGCCGAGCTGGCTGTCACCGCCGAACGCCGACTGGTACATGTACAGGCCCAGGGTCTTGGTGCCGAAGTTGCCGCCGGTGAGGACCATGAGCAGCGCGTACTCGCCGAGGGTGCCCATCACGGTCAGGAACACGGTCACCGTGGTGGCCGGGGCCAGCAGCGGCCAGGTCACGTGCCGGAACACGCGCAGCCGGCCCGCGCCGTCCATGGCCGCCGCCTCGTAGACCGAGGGCGGGATGTTCCGCAGCCCGGCGATGTAGATGAGCATCGAGTAGCCGGAGAACATCCAGACGTTCACGAGGATCACCAGGGGCAGCGCCAAGGTGCCGGAGCCGAGGAACGAGGACGTGGTGCCGAAGATGCCGTGCACGATCTTCTCCACCGGGCCCGAGTAGGGGTCGAGCAGGAGCGAGAAGACCGCGCCGACCACCGCGACCGAGAAGATCTGCGGCATGAAGATGATCGCGCGGTAGACGGTGTACGACCGTCCGGGCCGGTTCAGCAGCAGGGCGAGCCCCAGTCCGCACGCGGTCTGCAGCACGGTCACGCCGAGCACGTAGACCAGGGTCACCCGGACCGCGTCCCCGACCACGGACGACAGCGAGGTGAAGGCCGCCGAGTAGTTGCACAGGCCGCAGATGTTCAGGGGGGTGCCCGGGAGCCCGGAGTACCGGGTGAACGAGTATCCGATGGTGGCGAGCGACGGGTAGAGCCCGAACAGGAGCCACCCCGCGCCCGGTATCGCGATGCTGGCCCAGGGGATGAACCGCCGTGTCCGTCGCGTGCCGAAGGGACAGCGTGCCACGCCGGGCCTCCTTTCCAAGGGTGCGGCCGCTAGTCGCCGACCGACTTGCGGTAGGCCGAGGCCGAGCGGGACAGGACGGTGTCGATGCTGTCGCCGCCGACCGGCGCCAGCTTGTAGAGGTCGGGACCGGCGGCGTCGAGGGGTGCTCCGGCCGGGACCCAGGGGTTGGTGAGCTGCGGGAAGGCGTCGTCCATGTGGGTGTTGAGCCAGTCCATCCACGGCAGGCTGGTGTTCTTCAGCGCGGGCTGGGTGGAGATGGAGCCGGTCGACGCCAGCCACTGCTGGTAGTTCTCCGGCTTGGAGAACAGGGCGAGCCATTCCATGGCGAGGTCCTTGTGGGGTGCCGAGGTGGGCACGACCCAGGTGAGGTCCGGCTTGAACGCGACCCGGTTGTCCGCGGCTTCGTCGGTGCCGGGCAGGGTGAAGAAGCCGATGTTCAGCTTCGGGTTGGCCTGCTGGACGGTCAGCCCGTCCCAGGAGCCGTCGAGCAGGAACGGGTAGTCGTCGGTCTTCGCGGCCCAGACGCCGGGGGCGGTCTGCTGGGACACGCCTGCGGCGCCGGGCTCGATGTACTGCATGACCTTCTGGTGGCGGCGGGAGATCTCCTGGTAGACGGGGTCGGTCCAGGACTGGGTGCCCTTCCAGAAGGCGGTGGCCCGGTCCTCGGACACCTGCACGGACTCGGCGGGCCGGTGCCCCTTCATGAGCATCTGGTTGGCGACGCCCTGCCACACGCCGCCGTGCATGCCGTCCTTCGCGGACACGAAGATCGGTGTGACCCCGGCCCTCTTGAGCGTCTCGCAGGCGTCCAGGAACTCCTGGAACGTGGTGGGGACGGACAGGTGGTACTTGGCGAGGAGGTCCTTCTTGTACCAGAGTGCGCCCGCGCCGACGTACTCGGCGGCCATCACGCCGTACACGCCGTTCTTGTGGCCGACCGCGGCGGCCTGGACCGCCGGGTCGTAGTTCTTCATGAACGGCTGGTCCTTGAGGTCGGTGAGTTGTCCCGACGCGATGAGGGCCGCCGCTCCGCCGGGTTCGAGGTCGGTGTAGTCGGGTGCGAAGCCCTGCTGGGTGGGGGCGAACTGGGCGAGCACGTCGACCGACTTGGACTGCAGCATGCTGTTCCACAGCTGCTGCCAGGCGGCGTTGGCGGTCGGCGCGGTCTGTAGTCTGACCTTGACCCCGGGGTGTTCCTTCTCGAACTGGGCGTTGAGTTTCTTGGTGAACTCGACCGCTCCGGGGTTCGTCCACTCGGCGACGGTCAGCGTGACGTTCCGCTGCGCTCCGCCGCCCGCGTCCGAGGCCGGTGTGGTGCAGCCGCTGAGGACGACGGCGAAGGCCGCGGTCGCGGCGAGGATCGTGGCGGGTGTGCGGGTTCTCATGGGCGTGCTCCTTCGGACGTCGGTCAGGGGCGTTGCAGGGCGCCGTCGGCCCGGCGCGGTGGACGCCACGTCCGACCGGGGGCGGGTGACCGGGGCGGGAACGTCAGGGCCAGGCGTTCGTCGAGGTCGATGCCGAGCCCGGGTTCGGCGCTCGGCCACAGGTGGCCGTCGCGGATCTCCGGGCAGCCGGGGAACACCTCGCGCACGGCCGGGCCGAACAGGTGCTGCTCCTGGATCCCGAAGTTCGGGGCGGCGAGGTCCAGCGCGAGGTTGGCGGCATGCCCGACCGGCGAGACGTCGCCGGGCCCGTGCCAGGCGGTCCGTACGCCGAACAGTTCGCAGGCCGCCGCCAGCCGCCAGGCCGGGGTGATACCGCCGATCGCGGAGATGTGCACACGGATGAAGTCGCACAGCCGTTCCTGGACGACGGGCCGGTACTCCGCGGGGTTGGTGAACAGTTCACCGATCGCGATCGGCGTCACCGACTGGGCGCGCAGGATCCGCAGCCACTCGATGTCCTCCGGGGCGACCGGATCCTCCAGGTAGAACAGGTCGTACGGTTCGAGGTCCCGCGCGATCCGCACGGCGTCCGTGGGGTGGACGCGTTCGTGCACGTCGTGGATGAGTTCGACCTCCGTGCCGACCTCCTGCCGCAGGTGCTCGAACAGCCCCCGTACGGTGCGCCGGTAGGCGGCGGGGTCCCAGGCACCGGGCGTCAGCTGCGGGAGGGTTCCGGCGGGGGCGTCGGCGGCCGGCGCTCCATAGGTGCCGGCGCCGGGGACGGCGACCTGGCAGCGCACGTACCGGTAGCCCCGGGCCATCAGGTCCCGTACCTCGTCGGCGGTCTCCTCGGCGTCCCGGCCGGCCGCGTGCGCGTACAGCGGTACGGCGGTACGGCACCGGCCGCCGAGGAGTTGCCACACGGGCAGCCCCGCCTGCTTGCCCTTGATGTCCCACAGCGCCATGTCCACCCCGGACAGCGCGTTGTTGAGCACCGGGCCCGAGCGCCAGTAGCCGCTCACGTGCAAGGTCGCCGCGATGTCGGTGATGTCCGCGGGGTCCCGGCCGATCAGCTGGGGTGCCAGGTACTCGTCCACCGCGGTGGCGACCGCCGCCGCCCGCTGGGTGAAGGTGGCACAGCCGAGTCCGTACAGCCCGGGTTCGTCGGTGTCGACCCGGACGACCACGAGCGTCGTGCCGGCCGGCGCGGTGAGGATCGTCCGGACCGCGGTGATCCGGACGCCGGACGGCTGGGCCCAGGGCGGCTCGGCGGGCTTGTCGGTGGTGTCGCTCACGGGTATGGCTCCAGGGGGTGAGAGGCCGGTCGCCGTCCACGGCGCGGGGCGGCGGTGAGGGGGACGTGGATTCCGGCCGCGGGCCGCGCCCCCGTCGGCTGGGGCACGGCGGCGTTCTCCGGCCCGTCGCGGCGAAACGCTCAGTGTCCGATGCCCCAGCGGGTGTCGACCCGTCCGCCGGTGAACTGCGCGCCCGTGCCCCAGAACGGGGCGAAGTTGTAGCAGCCCGAGACGGGAGGTGCGGACTGCGTGGTCCAGTAGGTGGCGCCGCGGCCGGTCGTCCCCGAGTCCTGGACCTGGACGGCGAAGGTCATGGGGGTGACGCCTGCGGGCGGTGCCTTCTTCACCGCCGCGGCCAGTTCGGGGAGTTGGCTCCAGGCGAGGGCGATCTCGTACCTGGTCAGCCCGGCGCCGTCGTCCCGGGAGACGAGTACGCGGCCCTCGGTGCCGACGGTCGGCTGGGCGTCCATCGGGCCGAGCGGGGTGGCGAGCGGCGCGTTGGTCGGGTAGTAGGTCTGGTAGTTGGTGCCGGGCGCCAGTTGCCGGTGCAGTTCGGACCGGCCCCCGGTGGCGAGGGTGGCGACGAACAGGTGGGAGACCGACCGCAGGCACTTCTCGTAGTGCGGGTCGCCGGCCAGCAGGTCCTCGGTCCTGTCGGTGACGGCGTCGAAGGCGAGCTGGATGCTGTCCGCCTTGAACGGGAACTGGTACTCGTCGGCCGGGAACGGCGGGTTGGACACCTGGGCGTCGTCCTCGATCAGGGCCCTGACGTAGAGGAAGGCGTCGTCCCAGGCCGCCTGGAAGGTGTAGGTCCTGGTGTCACCGGCCGCGGACACGTTCGTCATCGTCACCGGGAGGACGTCGTTCCACTGGCTCGCGCTCCCCCCGACGGTGATCTGCCGGAACGGGAGGTAGGCGACCTGCACGGTCCGCGACCCCTTCTGGTGCAGTCCGGGGCGGCCCGGCACCGTGACGTCGTAGCCGATGGCGTAGCGGTTGTGGTCGTCGAGCCGGTACCGGGTCACGGGGAAGGAGACGACGCGGGACTCGCCGGGCCGGAGCCCGCCGACCGGTACGGTGCGGCGGTCGGTCTGCCAGCCGTCGGGCGGGGTGAGGGTGATCAACGCGTCCGTGGCCCCCGGCGACACGTTCTCCACGCGGACGTCGATGGTGCTGGTCCGGTCCAGCGGCTTCACGAACGGCAGCGGGCCGACCTGAAGAGGGGCGTCGTAGTCGAACCGCGCGCCGTCGGTCAGGGTGTGCGTGAGCGCTTCTGGAGTCAGGTCGGTGTCGAGGTAGACGACCTCCCACGGTCTCAGGGCCAGGGTGACGCGGCGCGACGTGCCGTCCGTCAGCCGGCGGCCCAGGTGGTCGTAGGCCCGGATGCCGCGGGCGTCGTCCAGGGTGAGGGTGCCGGTGTGACCGGCGTCCTGGTGTTCGTCGGTACCGTCGTAGAGCTGGTCGGCGTAGACCGCGGCCCTCCCCTTGCCGTCGGCGCCGCGGAACAGGAAGCCCCAGGTCGACTTGGCGTCCGGGTACAGCTCGCCGAGCAGTTCGCAGTCTTCGAGCAGGTTCGTCATCGTGGCGTAGGCGACGACCGCGGGCAGCGGGGTCCTGGTCGTCACGTCGTAGATGTTGAAGTCGTCCCCGGAGTACCCCTTGTCGTAGGACAGGGAGAACCAGAAGATCCGGATGGGTGACCGCTCCTCGGCGCCGGCGAGCATGTGCAGCAGATAGGTCGGGGCCAGCGTCCGGGCCACTGCGTAGTCGGCCTCTTCCTTCGGCAGGTCCGCGAAGTTGAAGCGGGTGGCGGTGCCCAGCTCGGTCTGCCACTGCCCGGCCCGTCCGTTCGTCCGCGACCAGAGCTTGTCCATCTTGATCTGCGTCTTGGTCATGGCGTACTGGGTCGCGTCCGGATAGCCGTAGGCGTGGTTGACCGAGCCGTCGATGTATCCGGTGTCCTTCGAGCCCCGCGCGTAGACGATGTCGCGGTTGTACGAGACCGAGCCGCCGCCGATCAGGTTGACGTGCGGGTACTCCGGCTTCACCCGCTCCCAGACCAGCCTGCACATGTCCCGGTAGTCCTGCGCGTCGCCGGTCTTCCAGGTCCAGCCGTGCACCCACGGCTCGTTCCACAGCTCCCAGTTGGTGACCAGGTCCTGGAGCGGGGCGATGGCGTGGTAGACCATCTCGACGTGCGCGGCCATGTCCTTGGGCCGGTTCTGGTACAGCTTGAGCGGCTCGCCGTTGGGTCCCGGCTGGACGTTCCACGACATGTTGTAGTTGATGCCGCCGAGGGTCTCGATGCCGTGCCGGTGCCATTCGGCGATCTCGGCCCGTGCCGCGTCGATCCGCGGCTGCTGCCAGAACACGCCCCGGGCCGGGGACACGAAGTCCGGCTGGACGGCGTCGATGCCCCGCGTCCACTTCACGCCGATGCGCTGGGCGATCAGCTTGGTGACGGCGGGGGTGGACTCCGGGCGGATACCCATGCCGAAGACCGACTGCGGGCGCCGTCCCTCGGCCGCGGGACGGATCACGCCGAGACCGAGGGTGTCGGCGAAGAGCCGGGTGCCCGCGTCGTCGGTGACGGCGGCGGTGACCGTGTAGTGGTCCGGGTCGAGGGATCCGAGCGGGATGGTGACGGTGCCCGGGGTCCCGGCCGCCGCGGTGAACGTCTCGGTTCCGCCGCGCAGCGGTTCGCCGAGCCGGGCCGCTATCGACCAGGTTATGGTCCCGCTCGTCGCGGCGGGGCTGTTGACGGTGACCAGCAGGTCGGGCGTCGCGGGGCTGTCGCCGCCGACCGGGTAGAGACCGGTGGGGTCGGAGAAGGCGACGGTGACCGGGGACGCGGCGGACGGGGTGTCGGCCGAGGTGGCCGCCAGGGCGCGCGGGGCCAGGGCACCGCCGGTGGTGACACCGAGGGCGGTGGCCGCGCCCAGTCCGACGAGGGTGCGGCGGGACAGTTCGCCGGGCGCCGGCGATGCCGTGGTGGTGCGAGGACGTCGTTCTTGGCTGTCTGACACGAGCGGACCTCTCCAAACGTCAGCGCGGGAATTCCCCGGACGACACCGGCCTGAGCACACCCAGACCGGACGGGGGGACGGGTATCGGGTTCGGGCCGGGAAGCAGGGTCTGCACGGCCGACCCGGCGGGCCGGCCACAGGCGTCGTACGTGTCGCGGCGTACCTCGACGGCGGACCTGCCGACGTCGACGAGCACGTGTGCGGCGGCGGTGGAGTTGACGAGCGCGGCCTCGGTGAGACCGTCGAGGTGCAGGGGGGCGCAGCGGTGTTCGGCGTACCAGGTGAGCACGGCCCGCCGTCCGTCGCTCGCGCTCACCGTCTCGTAGAGCTGGTCGGGGCGTCCGGCTCGGAGTTCGCCGTGGGTGAGGACGTCGCGGTGGTCACGCCAGAATCCGAGCCAGAACGCCGTCATCGCGCGGTGCTCCGCGGTCAGTTCGGCCAGCCTGACGGAGATCTGGGGTGTCGCGTACAGGGCGGAGTGGAGTTGCCTGGCCGCTGTCCGCGCGGGGGCGCCGGGGTCCCACATGAGCATGTCCGAGTGGACGGATCCGCTGGTCGCGGCGGCGCGGAGGTCGAGGGTCCGTACCCGGTTCGCGGTCGTGTCGGCCGGGCAGTCGCCGGCCCGCAGCAGGTTGCCGAAGCCGAGCATGCCGGGGCCGGTGTAGGGCTGGCGGAGTTCGACGAGCAGATCGTCGCCGCGCAGGGAGCGCAGCCGGTCGCGCAGTTCGGTCAGGAGCCGGCGCAGCGCCCGGCCGACGTCCGGGCCGGGCGGGCCACCGGGCTGGTCGGCGTAGGCCATCGCGAAGTCCAGGAAGTCGATCTTCAGTCCGTCCAGGCCGTACCGGCCGACGAGTTCGGCGCACGAGTCGACGACGAACCGCCGTACCTCGTCGCGCCGCGGGTCGAGGACCCGGCAGGACAGCCTCGGGACGGCGTGCGGCGCGACGTCGCGCAGCCTGCGGTACGCCGCGGTCCGCTCGCCCAGGAGCAGCGGTGCGATCCAGGCGACGTAGCGCAGGCCGAGGCCCCGCACGGTGCGGACGTGCGCGGCGAAGTCGGGGAACTTCGCCGGGTCCGGCGTCCAGTCGCCGCTGCCGGAGTAGCCGGGGCCCTGGGCGCGCGACTGCCAGCCGTCGTCCAGCAGCAGCACCCCGCAGCCCGCCTCGGCCGCGTGCCGGGCCTCGGCCTCGACCCGCGCCGCGTCCACCTCCCGGTGCAGCGAGTACCACGTCGAATAGGCCGGGGTGCGGGCCGCCTCGGGCACCGGGAGCGCGTCGCCGGGCGCGAGCGCCGCGGTCAGGGCGCGCAACGCGTCGGCGACGGGCCGTCCGGGGGCCCTGACCCGGATCCGGCAGTGCTCGTCCGCGGCCAGGTCCATGGCCAGCCAGACGCCGAAGCGTGCCGATTCCTCGTGGACGCCGAAGCGGATCCGGGTGGTCGCGGTGACCCGGTCGGCCGCGAAGGCGAGCAGGGCCCGGCCCGCCGAGTCGTGGAGACAGCCCAGCGGCGCCGAGTCGACGAGGCCGACGGCGCGCCAGGGGCTCGCCCAGTCGGCGGTGAGGTGACGGTCCCAGCCGGCCGCGGGGTGCCAGTAGCCGACGGCGTCGCCCAGCGGAACGTCCAGGCGGAGCACGGTCGTCGTCGCGGTCCCGGCGGGCGGCAGGTGGATCACGGCGCCGTCCGCGTCCTGTTCGACGTCGGGACGCGGCCCCTCGGTCAGCCGGCTGACCGCCACGCCGTGCGCGTGCACCGCGTCCCGGCCGGCCCACAACCGCGCCAGGTCCATGAAGTCCGTCATCGCCGTTCCTCTCCGAGGTGCGGGCCTAGACAAGAACATGAGACAAGAGCAGTGAGACAACGTTGCCTCTGGGACCAAAAGACCCCAAGGCAGTTGATATCAGCAGAATTGGAAGCGCCGGGTCACACCGACGGGCGGCCCGCCCTGTCGTCCTTCGGGGGCCAGTCGTGAACCATAGCCATCCGAGACAACGTTGCCTAGAGCTTCGGCAAGCTCCGTGGCACCGGCCGACGGTGGATCAACTCGCCGCGGGCGAGCCGGAGGTGCCGCGCTCGACCAGCGTCGTGGGGACCACGACCGTCCGCGGCCGGGACTTGTCCCCCGCTATCCGGTGGAAGAGCAGCTCGGCGCCGATCCTTCCGATGGCGCGGACGTCGTACGACACGACGGTGAGCGGACGGGCCATCAGACCGGCGGTCTCGAAGTCGTCGAAGCCGATCACGGCCACGTCCCGCCCCAGCCGGTTGAGCGCACCGAGGGCGGCGAGCGTGATCCGGTTGTTGAGCGCGAACAGGGCGGTCGGCGGCTCGGGCCCGGCGAGCATCGTCCCGACCGCCGCCTCGGTCTCCGCCAGGGTGTGCAGCCCGTACCTGATCAGGTCGGGCCGGTAGGGCAACCCGCCCTGCTCCAGGGCTTCTTCGGCGGCCGCCAGCCGTCGCGCCATGGGGTGGATGCTCAGCCAGTCCGACAGTACGCCGATCCGTTCGTGGCCGCGCTCCACCAGGTGCTCGATCGCGGCCCGCGCGCCCGCTTCGTTGTCGATGAGCACGGTGTCGGCGCGCAGGTTCGTCGGCGGGCGGTCGAGGAAGACGGCCGGGACGCCCATCTCGATCTCGGCGCGCAGATAGGCGTGGTCGGCGGTGCTGCCCGCCGGGACGACCAGCAGCCCGTCCACCCGGTTCTCGCACATCCGCAGCAGGAGGCGGCGTTCCCGTTCGGCGTCCTCCTCCGAACTGGCGGTGATCAGCAGCGTGTCGTTCTCCAGGGCGCACTGCTCGACGGCCGCGGCGATGCCCGCGTAGAACGGGTTGGCGAGGTCCTCTATCAGCAGTCCGACGGTCGCCGAGGTGCTGCGCGCACGCAGGTCGCGGGCCATGTTGTTGCGGCGGAATCCCAGCCGGGCCACGGCGGCGAGCACCCGTTCGGCGAGTTCCGGGTCGACGGACGAGACTCCGTTGACCACGCGCGAGACCGTCTTGAGACTGACACCGGCCTCGCGGGCGACATCGACCATCGTGGGACGCCGCGGCCTGGCGGTGCTCGGCCTCGGTGTGGTCATGGTCGGAACGCTCCTCTCGGCGGCACGGCGCCGAGAGGCCGCCGAGGTCGTCTCGCGGGCGACCCCACAGCCGCCGGGGCCGCGAAGGTCACCCTACGCCATGCCGACCACCGCTCTGACGGGTCCGAATGCCCCGCGTGCGACGGGTCCGGGACCGGTTCGGACCCGTTCTGCAAGGGCCGGTTCGGACCCGTTCCGTAAGGGCCCGTTCCGCCCCGGCCCCGCCGCCCGGACGGGCGCGTCACCCGCGGCACGCACCGGCCCGCCGGACGCCGGTGGGACCGGCCCGTCGTCCGCGCCTGCCGCCGCGCGGGGCCGTGCGTGTGGGGGTGCCGGGCAGCGGACCGGCGGGTCCACGTGGGGGTGCCGGGCCGCGGACCGGCCCGTCCGCGCGAACCCCGCGGCGCCGGGAAGCAGACTGCGACCCGACCCGGGCGCACCGGGGAGCCAACTGCGGCCGGGGACCGAGCCGTCCGGGCTTCTGGCCGCCGGGACTTCTGGCCGCCGGGCCGCCTCCGCGCCCGCACCTTTGGCCGTCGGGCCCGTGGTCGGCGACGGCCAGGTCCCGTGGTCAGTCCGCCGGGCGGGGCGGGGCGGTCGACGCGCGCACCTTCAAGGTGCTCGGCACGACGTTCTCGCGCAGCGCCGGCGGACGCCCTTCCAAAAGGTCCAGCAGGATCCGCGCCGCGCGCCGACCCACCTCGACGCTGTGCGGGCTGACGCTGGTCAGCGGCGGGTCGACGAGTTCCGCGGCGGCGGTGTCGTCGAAGCCCGCGACCGAGACGGCACCGGGTACGGCCAGTCCGTCCTCCCGCAGCCTGCGCAGCACCCCGAACGCCATGCCGTCGTTGAACGCGAAGATCGCGGTGGGCGGCTCGGGCCGGGCCAGCAGCCGTCCGGCCGCGGCATGACCGGACGCCGCGGTGAAGTCCCCGCTCTCCATCAGGTCGTCGGGGAGCGGACGGCGCGCGTCGGCGAAGGCGCGGCGCACCCCCCGCAGCCGGGCGGCCATGGCCAGCCGGTTCTCCGGCGGCCCGCCCACGACGCCGATGCGGCGGTGTCCGAGGGCGAGCAGGTGCTGGACGACCGCGTAGGCCCCGCCCTCGTCGTCGGGGTGGACGCAGTGCAACTGCTCGTCGGTGTAGCCGATCACGATCGTGGGATAGCCGGCCGACCGGAGCGCGGGCAGCGCCTCGCCGCCGAGTCCGGCCTCCACGAGCAGGCCGTCGACCTGGCGGCGCCGGGTGAAGCGGCGGTGGGCGGAGGCCGCGTCGTCGGGCTCCTCCCGGGTGGACAGGAGCATGCCGTAGCCGCGGGCGGCCAGTTCCTGGTCCGCGCCGCCGACCAGACGGATCAGGTGGTCGTTGGAGAACGCGAAGTCGGGGTTGTGCGGGAGGACCACGCCGACGGCCTCGGTGCGTCCGCTCGCGAGGGCGCGGGCGCCCGCGCTCGGCCGGTAGTCGAGCCGGCGCATGGCGGCGAGCACCTTGCTGCGGACCCCGTCGGTGACCGTGGGGTCGCCGTTGACCACCCGGGAGACGGTCTGGTGGGAGACCCCTGCCTCGGCCGCGACGGTGCGCAGGGTCGGCCGTTGGGACACGCGGAACCCCTGTCCGTGATCGCTCACTTGAAGTCTTCCGCATCATAAGGATCACGGTCGTCCTATTGGAAGGCGGTGCACATGGATTGACGCGTCTCGCGGTGGGTTCTAGCTTCAACACAGTCACGTGAACGGTCACTTGCCTTTGATCAGCCGCAAGCTGCTCGCCGAACAAAGGATCCTGATCATGAGCGACAGGAAACCGGACCGGAACCTCCCCGCATCCGCCGTGGGTGCGGTCACCCGTCGTCAGGCGCTGGCCTACGGAACGAACGCCGCGCTCGCCGTGGGTCTGGCCGGTGCGTTCTCCGCGGGGGGTGCCCCCGGCGCGGCGGCGGCACCCGGCACCGGGCGGACGGACCTCGCCGGGCCGGCGGCGGGCGCCTCCCCGACCGCCACCACGACCGGCGTCGTCACCTCCTGGATCGGGAACTCCTATTCCGGGGCCACCGAATGGATGCAGGACTTCGTCTTCGACATCGCCGTCACCGCGGACGGCACGGTCTACACGGTCAGTTTCTGGGACGAGGGCGGCAACTACGCGGGCATCTACCGGGACGGGCACCTCGTCGGGAACTGCAAGGGGGCCAACGGCGACGCGGTCGCGGTCAGCGGGTCGTACGCGTACCTGTCCGCGGGCAACGGGCTGACCCGGTTCAACCTCAACGGCACCGGCACGTCGCTGACGTTCGCCGTGGGCAGCCCGCCGGCCGCGGCAGCCGCGTCGGCGACGCAGGTGGTGGCCACCGACCGGGTGGCGGGCCAGGTGAAGGTCTTCGACGCGGCCACCGCGACCCTGCTGCGCAGTTGGAGCGTCAACCAGCCCGGCGCCGTCGCGATCGACGCCGCGGGGGGCATCTGGGTCGTGGAGAACGTCACCCGCGACACCGGCGACGGGCACTTCTGGCACGTCGATCCCGCACGGCCGGCCCGCATCCTGCACTTCTCCAACACCGGCGGCGCGCTGCCGGGGACCATCAGCGGACCGTCCAAGGACTGGATCCCGACCTCACTGGCGATCGACGTGCACGGAGACCTGCTGGTCGGCGACAACGGCCCGCTCCGCCAGGTGCACACCTACGGCAACCTGTCCGGGACTCCGGTGCTGTCGCGCAGCCTGGGCCAGGCCGGCGGCGTCGGGGCGGGCACCCCGGGCCGGAACATCGCCGACAAGTTCTTCGGGATCAGCGGGGTCGGCGGCGACTCGGCGGGCAACGTGTACGTGGCGACGTGCGAGTTCGGGTCGTGGATCCGCAAGTTCGACCCGGCGGGCAATGCCGTCTGGCAGCTCATGGGCTGCGCGTTCGTCGACGCCGCGGACTTCGATCCGCAGTCCGACGGTCTGGACGTCTACACCAAGCAGTGCCACTTCCGCCTCGACGTCTCCAAGCCGCCGGGCAAGGACGCGGCGTTGCGCGGCTATTCGCTGGACTCGGTCAAGTACCCGCAGGACGCCCGGTTGTTCCTGACCGGGCATCAGCACCACGCGGCTTCGCCGTTCCTGGTGCGGATGAACGGCTCCCTGTACATGTACGTCACCGGGATGTACTGCTCGCACCTGCTCATCTACCGCTTCGAGGGCGAGATAGCGAAACCCTCGGGGGCCATCTTCAAACAGCACTGGACCGGCGACGACCCGAGTTGGCCGCCGTACCAGCCCGACAAGGGCCAGTGGATCTGGCGCGACATGAGCGGGAACGGCGCGTTCGAGGCCGGGGAGTACCTCCAGCCGGGCACCGGCCTCAACTCCCCCGGCAACTGCTGGGTGTGGTTCGTCGACACCGACGGCGACGTCTGGGAGGGCGGGGACCGCGATCTGCGGCGCTACCCCCTCCAGGGCTTCGACGGCCAGGGCAACCCGGTGTACGACTACGCCGGCATGGTGACGATCCCGCTGCCCGCGCCGTTCACCACCGTCCGCAGGCTGCGCTACGACCCGGCCACCGACGTCATGTATATGTCCGGCTACACGCCGACCGCCCCGTTCGAGAACGCCTACTGGAAGGAAGCGGGCAAGGTCCTCGCCCGCTACGACCGCTGGAGCACCGGCAATCGCACGCCGACCTGGACCATCCAACTGCCCTGGGACACCTCGACCACGCCGCTGGTGACGACGGTGGGGCTCGCCTGGGCGGGGGACTACGTCTTCAGCGTGGGCGTCCAGACCCGCGGCAAGGTCTGGGTCTTCCGGGCCGGCGACGGGGCGGCCGTGGGCACCTGGGTCCCGGACGGCACCGTCGGCGGGGTCGACCGGACGGGGTGGGTCGACATTCCGTACGGCGTCTCGGCGGTCCGGCGCTCCACCGGTGAGTACCTGGTGACCGTCGAGGAGGACCTCTTCAACAAGGTGCTGGTCTACCGCTGGGTGCCGTAGGACCGGACGGGACAGCCGGCCGCGCCCTGGCCGCCGGCCGGCCCCCAGGTCGAAGGCCAGTCCGCAGGCAGCCGGCCGGCGTCGCCGCCTGCCGCTCGGGTGCGGTCCGTCACCGCCGCCGGGTCGGCTGCCGCAGTCCGTTCTCCAGCAGCGCGAACGCGTGTTCCGCGTCGGCCACCGCACCCGGGTGGCGCGCGTCGGCCGACTCTCCGTGGGCGAGGCGTTCGGCGTTGTCCCCCGCCAGGGCCCACTGGACCCCGACGATCTGGACGGCGGCCAGCCGCGCCGTGAGTTCCGGGGTGCCGGACGTCTCCCGCAGGGCCTCGGCGAGTGCGCGTTCGGCGCCCGCCTTGAACCGCTCCATCCGGGCCACCAGTGAGGGCGTGTCGAGGATCATCCGGGTGAGGGTGCGCACCTGGGGATGATCGTTGAGCCCGGTGATGGGGTCCCGTTCGCGCAGCCCGTCGAGGAAGTGCTCGCGCAGTGCGGTCAGCGCGGCGGTGCGCGGCGGGCGGGCCCGTACGACGCGTGCGGCTTCACTCTCGTGGTCGGCGAGGCGGTGCACCACGAGGTCTTCCTTCGAGGGGAAGTAGGCGAAAAGCGTCCGTTTGGACACCTCGGCCGCCTCGGCCACCTGGGCCACCGAGACCTGCTGGAAGCCGTGTTCGAGGAACAGCCTGATCGCCGCGTCGGAGATCGCCGCGTGGGTCCGCTGCTTCTTCCGCTCCCGCAGCCCTGGCCTGCCTTCCACGGCGCCCACCGTAGCAGACAACTGCCCCGAGAGGATTTCTGCACCTGGTATACATTTCCTCTCAGGCGAGAGATGAGGAGGAGCGACGGTGGTGGAAGGTGTGTCCGCGGTGGCGGAGAGCACGACCGAGGTGGTCGTCGTGGGCGCCGGTCCGACCGGGCTGACGCTGGCGTACGAACTGGCTCTGGCCGGGGTCGAGACCCTGCTGGTGGAGCAGTTGTCGCAGCGGGTCGAGCAGGTGAAGGGCGGCGGGATCCAGCCCCGTACCGCCGAACTGCTCGACTCGCGCGGGCTGTTGGAGCCGCTGCTGCGGCGGGCCGTGCCGCGTGATCCGGTGGGCGGGCATTTCGCGGCCCTGCCCGTGCCCTTGGACTGCACGCCCTGGCGGACCCGGCATCCCTTTCCGGTCGCGATCCCGCAGTGGGAGATCGAGGAGGTGCTCGAAGAACGGGTGGTCGCGGCCGGCGCGCGGGTGCTGCGCGGCGCCGCCGTCTCAGGGGTCGAACCGGACGCCGACGGTGTGGTCGTGACCGCGGGCGGCCTGCGGGTGCGGGCTCGTCACCTGGTGGCCTGCGACGGCGGTCACAGTACGGTGCGGAAACTGCTCGGGCTGCCGTTTCCCGGTCGGCCCGGGACGCACCAGGCGGTACTGGCCGACATCCGTCTGTCCGCCGTGTCGCCGCTGGTGCCCCGGCAGATGGGGCACATGAGCAGTCTGACCCGTCGTGCGGGCGGCCACTGGGCCATGCTGGTCCCGCTCGGCGGTGACCGGTACCGGATCACCTTCGGGCACGCCGAGCAGGCGGACACCGCCCGCGACACCCCCGTCACCCGCGAGGAGATCACCGCCGCGCTGCGCGCCGTGTACGGCGAGCAGACCGTTCTCGGCGCCGTGGAAAACTCCTCACGGTTCTCCGACGCCACCCGGCAACTGGAGCACTACCGCGTGGGCCGTGTCCTGTTCGCGGGCGACGCCGCGCACATCCACTCGCCGCTGGGCGGCC
Organism: Streptomyces sp. NPDC056161; assembly: GCF_042268025.1. NCBI lineage: Bacteria > Bacillati > Actinomycetota > Actinomycetes > Kitasatosporales > Streptomycetaceae > Streptomyces > Streptomyces sp. NPDC056161. The sequence goes on along the minus strand of NZ_JBHJUV010000028.1, from coordinate 97,780 downwards.
AGGGTCTCAACCTCGGCATGCAGGACGCGTTCAACCTCGGCTGGAAACTGGCCGCGGCCGTCCAGGACCGGGCGCCGAACGGCCTGCTGGACAGCTACCACGACGAACGGCATCCGGTCGCGGCGCAGGTCCTGCGGCACACCTCGGCACAGCGGGTGCTGGCCGACGCGAACCCGAGCGAGGACGTGGCCGCCCTCCGTGACATCGTCACCGACCTGCTGCGACTGCCCGACACCAACCGCCATCTCGCCGGGCTGATGTCCGGCCTCTCACTGCGCTACGACCTGCCCGGGGACCATCCGCTCACCGGACGGCGCATGCCGGACGCCGACCTGGTCACCGACGCCGGTCCGGCCCGGTCGGCGACGCTGTTCGGTTCAGGCCACGCGGTCCTGCTGGATCTGGCCAGGACCGTCCCGGCCGGCCTCCGGCTCCCACCGCGGGTCGACCTCGTCCGCGCCACGTGTGCCGAGGATCTGGGCGCCACCGCCGTGCTCGTCCGTCCCGACGGGTACGTCTGCTGGGCCGCGGACGGCTCGGCCGCCCACGGTGACGCCCTGCTCGCCGCGGTCGCCGGCACCCTCACTACGGCACGCTGACACCACGGCACGCCGAGCGGGCGGTTCCGCGCCGCTGGTCAGGCCCCCGGGCCCTGGTCCAGTTGGCGCCGCAGGCTACGCGCCAGGTGCTTGGCCATGGCCTCCGCGGCACGGTCGGGTTTGCGGCGCAGGATCGCGCGGACGACACGTTCGTGTTCCGCCAGCGTGGGGTCGTCGGCGCTTGCGGCACTTCTGAGCCGGAAGACATGCAGATGGGAGTGGAGCCGTTCCACCGCGTCGACGAGCAGCGAACGGTGCGAGGCCGACGCGACGGCGTCGTGGAAGCGCTGGTCGAGAGCGGCGAAGTCACGGTAGTCGGCGTAGCGTCCCGTCGGGCCCGGACGCGACTGCATCTCCTCCACGAGCCGTTCGATGGAGTCGAGTTGCTCCTCGGTGGCGTGGACGGCGGCGAGCGCCGCGGCCCTCGGCTCCAGGAGGAGGCGCATCTCGAAGAGTTCCTCCAGGCCCTCACGGGTCAGCAGTTCGGTCGCCCGGTACCCGGACAGCGACCTCTTCACCACGAGCCCGTCGGATTCGAGTCTGGCCAGCGCCTCACGGACGGGGGTGGGCGAGACACCGAGGGTGCGCGACAGCGCCTCGATCCCGACGCGTGCGCCGGGGGCGATCTCATGGTCCATGACCATGGCCTTGATCTGTTCGTAGACGCTGTCCGAGAGGACCTGCCGGCCGGGCCGGGCGGCCCGGCCGCCTGCTTCGGGCTCCGGACCCCGGTCGGCGGGACTGTCGTACGGTGGCATCCGTTCTCCTGCTCCTGCCGCTCCGGGGTGTCGGGACCGGAGCAGTTTACCGAGGTGAGGACGTTGCCCGGCCGGCTCGGTCGCACGGGCGCCCGGGTCGGTCAGGGCATCCGCAGGCGGTGGGCGCTCACGGCTGTGCCGCCTGCCGCGCGGTCACGGCCGAGCGGGTGCGGTCGTGGATGACGCGGATGATCCGGCCGCTCATCCGTTCGTAGTCGCGGTCGTTGTCGAGTTCGCCGCGGACGCGGTGGCCGGCCATGACGAGGACACGGTCCGCCAGCGTGATCATCTCGGTGAGGTCGCTGCTGATCAGCAGGATCGGCAGGCCACCGCGGGCCAGTTCCCCGAGGAGTTCGTGGAAGGCGTGCTTGGTGCGCACGTCGACGCCCACGGTCGGCTCGTCGACGACGAGCAGCCGGGTGTCGGCGGCGAGCCATTTCGCCAGGCTCACCTTCTGCTGGTTCCCGCCGGACAGTTCACCGGCGTTCTGGGCGAGCCCCGAGATCCGGATGCCGAGGCGTTCGACCAGGTCCTGCGCCACCTTGTGCTCCTCGGCGGCGGATACGTACCCGAGGGCCTTCGCCAGCCTCCGCCATACGGTGACCGTGATGTTGCGGTGGATGGGCTGCTCCAGGAAGACGCCCTCTTCCTTGCGGTTCTCGGTGAGGTAGCCGATGCCGAACTCGTACAGCGCCTGGCGGGGCGAGTCGATCCGGACCGGTCTGCCGTGCATCCTGATCTCGCCGCCGGTGACCCGGTCGAGGCCCAGTACGGCCTTGACCAGTTCGCTGCGTCCGGCTCCGACGAGTCCGTAGAGGCCGACGATCTCACCGGGCCGCACCGCCAGGCTGATGTCGCGGTGGCCGTCGGCGGTGGCGATCCCGTCGAGTTCGAGGACCGGGACGGCCGTCCGGTCCGGGGTGCGTGGCCGCATCTCGGTCGCCGTGTGCGCGCGGCCCACCATCAGGTTCACGACGTCGTCGTGGGTGTGGTCGGCGAGCGGTGCGGACTCCAGCACCGATCTGCCGTCCCGCAGCACGGTGACGGTGTCGCAGATCGCGAAGACCTCTTCGAGCTTGTGGCTGACGAAGACGACACAGGTGTCACGGGCCGTCAGCCGCCGGACGACGTCGAAGAGGCGGTCGGCCTCCTGCGGGGACAGGGAGGCGGTCGGCTCGTCGAGGAGCAGTACCTCGCTCTCGGTGTACAGGGCCTTCGCGATCTCCACCAACTGCTGCTGGGCCACGGACAGTTCACGTACCGGCTGGTGCGGGTCGAGGTCCAGGCCCAGTTCCGCGAGGCAGCGCAGGGCGGGGGCGTCCATGGCCGTGCGGTCGACGACTCCGCGGCGGGCGGGCGGGTTCTGCAACGTGATGTTCTCCGCCACCGAGAAGTCGGGTATGAGGTTGCGTTCCTGGTGGACGACGCCGATGCCGGTCCGGGTGGCGTCCAGCGGCGTGCGCAGGTGGACATCGTCGCCGCGCCAGGTGAGCCGGCCGCCGTCGGGTGTGTGGACACCGGTCAGGACCTTGATGAGGGTGGACTTCCCCGCGCCGTTCTCGCCCAGCAGCGCGTGCACGGATCCGGCCGTCAGGCGCAGGCCGACGCCGTCCAGGGCGCGTACTCCGGGAAAGACCTTGACGATCTGCGTGCATTCGAGAAGGACGTCGTTCATCGCGCGCCTTTCGCGTTCGCCGGGGCGGTGTCGGCCGTCGGTCCGCGGTCGACGGGCACCGACGGGGTACGTCCTTGCGCCTTCCCCTGCCTTTCCAGGTGTGTCCGGTGGAGGTGGCCGCCGACCACCGTGCCGAGCACGACCAGTCCGATGAGGAAGTTCACCCAGCTCGGGTCGAGCGAGAACTGGGCGCGCGCGGCGTCGATGAGCCGCATCACGAACGCCGCCAGGACCGTGCCGAGCACCGCGACGGACCCGCCGTTCAGCGCGACGCCGCCGATGATCGGAGCGGCGAAGCTCGGCAGCAGCCAGTCGCCGCCGACGCTGCTGTTGACGCCGGGCAGCGATGCCGTCGCGGTCACGGCGGCGACGCCGACCAGCAGGCCGGACAGGGTGTGGGCCAGCACGATCTGCCGGTCGGTGGAGATGCCGGACAGCCGCGCCGCCAGCGGGTTGCCGCCCGCCGCCAGGAGCCGCCGGCCGGCCGTCGCGCGGTGCATGAACGCGGCCAGCAGGGCCGCCGCGGCGAGCGCGGTCAGGAACACCAGCGGAAAGTTCAGCGGGGCGGCCCGGCCGAGGTCCTTGAGGGTCGGGGAGTAGCCGTCGATGGTGCGGGTTCCGGTCAGCCGGTACTGGGCGCCCAGCAGGATGGTCATCGTCCCGAGGGTGACGATGAAGCCGTTGATCCGTGTGACGACGATGAACACGCCGGTCATCAGGCCGACCAGGGTCGCCACGGCCACGCCCGCCACGACGGCGACCGGTGCCGGGACTTTGCCGTCGGCCATGAGGGCGCCCGTCAGACAGGCGGTGAAGCCGCCCAGGGCACCGACGGCGAGGTTGAGTTGCCCGACACAGAGCGCGGCCATCTGGGCGAGCCCGATGAGGATGGGCGTCGCCAGGTACTGCAGGAAGGTCCGGGTCGCCGGTCCCTGGAAGAAGTCACCGGAGGAGGCGAGCCCCAGGGCGAGGTATCCGGCCACCGTCACGCACAGCAGCGTCATGGTCGTGGACCGGGCGAAGCGGCGCAGGACCGCGCCGGTGCGGGCCGCGCGGCCGTCGGGAGTGATCACGTGGAGCGCACCACCTTGCGGTAGGACACGACGGTGCGCACCCGGTCGGCCGACAGGGCCAGCAGGAGGACGCAGCCGAGGTAGATGTTGAGGCTTTCCAGGCCGACGCCGAGCAGGTCGAGGCCCTTGCGGATGACGCCGACCAGGGAGGTGCCGAGCAGCACGCCGAGCACGGAGACGACACCGCCGGTGAGGAGGGTGCCACCGAGGACCGCACCGAGGAACGAGGGCAGCATGAAGTCCTCGCCGATGGAGGCGCGGAAGGTCCCGGTGCCGGCGCCCGCCATGAATCCGGCGAGCGCGGCGAGCAGCCCGGAGAGGGTGTGCGCGAGGATCACCCGGCGGCCCGTGGGGATGCCCGACAGTTCGGCCGCCGCCGGGTTGGACCCGGTCAGCAGCAGTTCCCGGCCGATGCGGGTACGGGCGTACAGGAAGCCGAGGCCGGCCAGCGCCAGGACCGTGAACTGCGCCATCTGCGGGATGGCAGGGGATCCGCAGACCCGGCCGACGCAGATGTCGGCGAGGGAGAAGGAACGCAGGTCCATGAGCCCGCTCGGCCGGGTGGTGAAGGCCGCGTTCTCGGTCAGCGCCGAGTAGAGCAGGGAGACCAGGCCCAGCAGGGCGAAGTCCATGGCCAGGGTGACCACGAAGGAACTCACTCCGGTCCGGGCGATGATCCAGCCGGCCAGGGCGCCGACCGCGGCGCCGGCGAACAGGCACAGGAGCAGGCCGAGTTGGAGCGGCAGATGGAGGCGGTCGTAGCCGAGGCCGGCGAAGAGGGCGCCGAAGGCCGCCATCCGGCCGACAGCGAGGTTCATGTGTCCCACGGAGAGGACCACCATCTGGGCGAGTGCCACCACGGTCAGCGTCGAGACGTCCCGCAGCAGGGGGAACAGCACGAGCCGCTGGTCGAGGAAGGCCGGCCGCAGCACGCCGAACACCGCGGCGAGAGCGAGGGTGAGCACCAGCAGGCCGAGCCGCTGGTTCACCCAGAACGGCAGCCGGTGCGCGGGCCGCGGGCCGGCCGTCCCGCCGGGCCTGCTGTCGTTGTCCGGCGCCGTGACGGGTGTCGTCATGCCACCCTCCTGTTCTCGACGGCGTCCAGGTCCCAGTCGATCCCGATGCCCGGCACGTCCGGTGCCACGGCCAGGCCGTCACGGACCGTCAGTTCGGTGCGGGTCACCGCTCTCAGCTGCGGGATGTATTCGACGAACATGCCGTTGGGCACCGCCGCGGCCAGGCTGACGTGCAGTTCCATCAGGAAGTGCGGGCAGACCACGGCGTTGTGGCTCTCCGCGGTGTGCGCGACCTTCAGCCACGGCGTGATGCCGCCCACGCGCGCCGCGTCGACCTGTACGACCGAGGCGGCGCCCGCCTCCAGGTACATGCGGAACTGCATGGCGGAGTACATGGACTCGCCGACGGCGACGGGAATTCTGGTGGCGGCGGCGAGGCGGGCGTGACCGCTGATGTCGTCGGCGGGGAGGGGTTCCTCCAGCCAGTACGGCCCGTAGGGTTCCAGGGCGGCCGCGAGTTGGAGCGCCGAGGAGGCGGTCTGCGACTGGTTGGCGTCGGTCATGATGTGCAGCGACGGGCCGACCGCCGCACGGACCGCCCGCAGCCGTTCGGCGTCCTCGGAGACATGCGGCTTGCCCACCTTGATCTTGACGCCCGCCCACCCGGCCTGCTGCGCCCGGAGCGCGGATTCGACCAGTTCGTCGGTGCTCAGGTGGAGCCAGCCGCCTTCGGTGTCGTAGAGCGGGACCTCCCTGCGGTGGCCCCCGGCCAGCCGCCACAGCGGTTCGCCGGCGCGTTTGCACCGCAGGTCCCACAGGGCGGTGTCCACGGCGGCGAGGGCGAGGGAGGTGAGGGCACCGGTGGTGGTGGCCCGGGTCGCGGAGAACAGCCGCTTCCAGAGTGCTTCGACGTTGCGGGCGTCCGCTCCGACGAGGAGGGGCAGCAGGTGGTCGCGGAGCAGGGCCAGGACGGACGACCCGCCGGTGCCGATCGTATAGGCGTAGCCCGTGCCCTGGAGGCCGTCGTCGGTGGTGAGTTCGACGAGGATCGTCTCCTGTTTGACGAATGCCTGCACGGCGTCCGTACGGTCCTTCTCCACCGCGATGTCGGCGAGCAGGGCCGTGGCGGTCGTGATGACGGTCATCGTGTGAGGTCCGCTCTCCGTGATGTCGACGGTGGTCACTTGCAGGCCAGGACGGCGCTCGCGAACTGTTTCTTCAGGTCCTCGGTCTTCGCCTCGCGGGCCGTGTCGTAGGTGCCGGCGTTCGCCTTCGTGACCACGAACGAACCGGAGTCGACGATCTGGCCCGGGTGGCGCATGGTGCACTGCTTCGTCCGCAGCAGAGCCAGCGCCCAGGTCCCCACCTCGGCCTGCCCCACGGGGTTCTGCACGACGGTCGCGGCGACCGAGCCGTCCCTGATCGCGCCGAGGATCTTGGCGTCGTCGTCGATGGCGACGACCTTGGCGTGGGATCCGGACCTCTTGACCGCGTCCGCGGCGGCGACGGCCGGGTTGTAGGCGGTGGTGACGATCGCCTGGATCTGGTCGCCCTTGGCCGCGAGCAGGTCGGAGACCGCCTTCTGCGCGGTCTGCAGGTCCTTGTCGACGTCGGTGATGGTCTGGAGCAGTTTCACCTTGCCGCCGGACTCCTTGACGGCCTCGTTCACGCCCTTGATCCGCATCTGTGTGTTGGCGTCGACGTTGTTGCCGGTGAGGTGGACGAGCGTGCCCTTGCCTCCCATGGCGTCGATCGCGGCCCTGGCCGCCTTGTAGGCGGCGGCCTTCACGTCGGTGGAGAGGCAGAAGTCGGCCTCGTCGGTGTCGCCGGCCGGGCACGAGGCGAGCGAGGCCACGGCGAAGCCCCGTGCCCTGAGGTCGGCGAAGGTGGTGTTGATGTCGGTGGGCGAGACCCCGAAGACCCCGAACGCGTTGTAGCCGCGGGCCGCGAGGGTGGAGAGCAGGTCGTCCTGCTTCTGCTGGTCCCACTCGGAGGTCTCGTCGAAGGTCACGTCGCCGAGGCCGTACTGCTGCTGCGCCGCGGCGCCCGCCGCCTTCCAGGGCTGGAAGTACGGGTGCGCGCCGCCGGGTACGAGGGCCACCTCGACGCCCGACCCGTCGGCCAGTTCGGCCGAGCCGGTGCCGGTGCGGGCGGGCGCGGCGGCCTGGCCGTCCGAGGACGCGCCGGAGGTCCTGATGGTGCAGGCCGTCGACCCGGCCATGAGCACGGCGACGGCGACAACTCCTGGCAGAACGGAACGGGTCGGGAGACGCATCCCCATCACTCCCCCAGAAATCAAATAGGAAATTGACATGGCGATGTTCAGTCACACCCGATCCCGCGTCAACCCTTCGAACCGCACGATCGACAGCGATCATCCCTGGTGCCTGCGTTCACCGTCCGGGGAGGCGGGCAGGGCGACATGACGGTGAATCACCTGAATCCAGCCATATCGATGCGACGATCGCGCAGAAATCGTATAGGAACCCTGTCGACGCGCATGGAGCGTCTCCGCGCACCCGGACCGCACCCGGACCGCTCCTGGACCGCGCCCGGACCGCCCCCGACGAGCGGCGGCCATGGGGCCCGGCCCGCCGTCACGGCCCGGCCGCGGCCGGCGCCGGGCGTCGAGGCGAACGGCGGCCCCGCCCGGCACCGGCGGGCTACGGGCGTACGGCGTCGACGACGAGGTCCAGCAGCCGGGCGGTCTGCTCCGGCGCGCGGTCGCCGCCCATCGAGAGGAACACGCCGAGCAGCAGCATCGTGACGTCGTCGGCGGCCACGTCCTCGCGCAGCGTTCCGGTACGGGCTCCGGCCGCGAGGATCGCGCCGAGGGCGGCGGTGATGCGCTCCCGCGTACCGGAGATCGCGACGCCACCCGACGCCAGGCTGACACGGAGGGCGTCGAGCATTCCGTGCTTCGTCGCGAAGAACGCGGCGTAGCGGTCCATCCAGGCACGCAGGGCGGCTTCGGGCGGGAACTCGTCGAGCAGGGCGGGCGCGCTCGCGGTCAACTCGTCGAGTTCGGCGGCGTAGACGGCCTCGACGAGCGCCTCACGCGTGGGGAAGTGGCGGTAGAGCGTGCCGATGCCGACTCCGGCGGCGCGCGCGATCCCCTCCAGCGTGACGGTGTCGCCACCGGCGGTGAAGGCGGTCCGGGCGACGGCGACCAGCCTGTCGCGGTTGCGCCGCGCGTCGGCGCGCACGGGACGGTCGGGTCCGGTCTGCGGGTCGGTTCGGGCGCTCATGGGCGCAGGGTCCGGCGAAGACAAAGCGGAGGCACCTCCGATAGTGCTACAGTCAACAGAACGGAGGATCCTCCGTTTCTCTCATCGTCTCACGGAGACACATTTCTCATGACCTCTGCCGGTACTCCCCCCACCTCAGTCACGTCCGCGGGCGCCCCGCGCCCCGGAGGACCCGGCCGACTGGCCGGCCGCACCGTTTCCCGCATCGGATACGGGGCGATGCAGCTGGAGCGGCTGCACGACGACCGCAAGGCCGGTCTCGCACTGCTGCGACGCGCTGTCGAGCTGGGCGTGGACCACATCGACACCGCACAGTTCTACGGCGACGGATTCGTCAACGACCTGATCCGGGAGGCGATCCGCCCCCAGGACCAGGTGGTCGTGGTCAGCAAGGTCGGAGCCGACCCCGACCCGGGCGGTCCCCTGCCGCTGCGCCTCGCACAGCGGCCCGAGCAGCTTCGGGCGAGCGTCGAGGCCAACCTCGTCGGCCTGGGCATGGAGCGGATCCCGGTCGTGAACCTGCGGCGCACCGACGCCGGGCCGGGGCTGCGCGCCGAGGGCGACCAGGTGGTCGATGTCGACGACCAGCTCGCGGTGCTGACCGGGCTGCGCGACGAAGGCAAGATCGGCGCGATCGGTCTGAGCGCGGTGACGTACGACGTGCTGCGCCGGGCGCTGCCGGCCGGCATCGTGTGCGTGCAGAACGCCTACAGCATGGTGACCCGCACCGACGAGGAGGTGCTGCGGCTCTGTGCCGCCGAGGGCATCGCCTGGGTTCCGTTCTTCCCGCTCGGCGGCGCCTTCGCCGGGATGCCGAAGGTGACCGAGGAGCCGGCCGTGCTCGCAGCGGCGCGTTCCCTCGGCCGCACTCCGTCCCAGATCGGTCTGGCCTGGCTGCTCGGGCACGCCGACGACGTCCTCCTCATCCCCGGCACCGGGGACACCGGTCACCTGGAGGAGAATCTCGCGGCGGGCGCGATCGCCTTCGACGACGCGACGCTCGCCGCGCTCGACGCCGTGCCCTCGCGCACGGCGGCGATACCGCTCGGCTGACCCGCCGCGCACACCTCCGCACGCCGGTCCGGGGAGGTCGCGGACCCCGGTGACCCGTGACCCCGGTGCCCGGGTCTCCCCTGGAATCTCCCTTGCGGCGAGGAGTCACTCCTCTCGTTCGTACTCCGCCTGGGCGTTGCGGTTGAGCAGGTCGTCCTGGGCCGAACGGTAGATGCCCCGCACCAGTTGCCGGGCACGGTCCTTGTCCATCGCCGCCCGCTGGTCGCTGACGAGGCGGTCCGTCCACTCCTGGACCGTCTTCTCCATGTCGATGTCGTCACGCTTGACCATGGTTCTCCTCCTCCTGGAGCAGGCGCCGCCACGGCACACGGGACCGGCCGGCCTCCCGGCCCGGACCGCGGGTACGGTGCACGGCCGCGGCGGTACGCACGTCCCGGCTCCGCGTGGGGGCGGCCGGGGATCCCGGGGGCCCGCGCCTCGGTCGTCCGCGTCCGGGAAGACGTCCGTACGCCTCACACGCTAGATCCGCGCGACGCGTTCGGCGACCCGTGCCCGGTGCGGGCCGGCCGGGCAGTCGCGCACGGCGGCGGTCAGGCCGCGTCCCCGTGATCGTCGTCCGCGTCGGTCCCGCGCGCCTCGGCGGCGGCACGGCGCAGGCCGCGGTCGCACACGGTCAGGAGCAGGAACAGGGCGCCCGCGGCAAGCATGAACCACGCCAGGTGGTGCAGTCCCGTGGTGTCGGCGTGCTGCCCGAATGCCGCCGCCGTGGCGACGGAGGCGATCATCGAGCCCAGGTAGACGAAGGTGCGCAGCAGCCCGGCGGACGACCCCATGCGCTCACTGTCGGCCTGGTAGTAGACGGAGTTCTGCAGGGCGAGGTTGTTGAGCCCCTGCGGCACGCCGAAGACCAGCGCGATGACCAGCAGCAGCCAGATCGGGCTGCTGCCGCCCACCAGGAGGATCAGCGCGCACGCGACGAGCTGTCCCGTGGCGCCGACGGCGAGCTTGCCCAGGACGCTCCTGCGGCGGCCGGTGAGCGCCGACACGCCGATGCCCATCAGGAACAGCGGGAGTTGCACGAGGCCGGCCTGGGACGGGGAGAGTCCGCGGCCCTCCTCGCTCCACTGGGTGAAGCCGTACAGGAAGGCGTAGGAGACGGAGTACGCCACCAGAGCACGGGCGTAGGTGGCCAGCAGGGGCCGGTTGCCGCGGAGGACCCGCAGGTCGATGAAGGGTACGGCGGTACGCAGTTCGCGCCGCACGAAGGCCGCCGCGGCCGCGGCGGTGAGCACGGGCAGGTACCAGGTGTTCGGGTGCGGGTTCATCAGGAACAGCAGCAGCGTGACCAGCATCGCGGCGAACAGCGTCATGCCGGGAAGGTCCAGTTCGGCGGTCGCGCGCCGGGCGTCGCCCTTCCGGCGGTCCGCGGGCTTCGGCAGACGGAGCGCGCCGAGCAGCACGGCGACCACGGCCAGCGGGACGTTGAGGGCGAACGTGGCGCGCCAGCCGCCCACGCCGATCAGCAGTCCGCCGAGGGAGGGACCGACCACGGCTATGGTCTGGCCGGCGATCACGAGCGTGGTCAGTATCCCGCTGGGACTGTCCCGGCCGGTCCGTTCCGCTTCGCTGCGCAGCAGGGACATCGCGGCCGGGTAGCCCGCGCACGTGCCGAAGCCGAGCAGGACGCGGGCTCCGATCAGCACACCGAGGTTCGGGGCGAAGGTGCCGACCAGACCGGCGATGCCGACCAGCGACGTGCTGAACAGGAACAGCCGGCGCGGCCCGAAGAGGTCGATGAGCCGCCCGACCACGGGTTGCCCGAGGGCCGTCGCGAGATAGAGCCCGGAGACGAGCCAGGCCGTCTGCGCGGGAGGCGCGCCGAAGGCCACGCCGATGGGCACGAGGGCGACGGCGACGATGGTCGAGTTGATCGGGTTGAGTATCGCGCCGACGACCATCGGGGGTATCAGCCTACGGTCGAACCCCTCCCCCCGCCCGGCCTGCCGACCCTCCCCGGGCTGCGTCGCCCGAGTGGCGGACCGCCGTGCGTCGCCGGGGTCGGTCATGGCTGGATCAGCCTTTCCAGGACGGCCATCGCGTCGATCACCGTCTGCCGCTCCGCCTCGGAGCACTGCTCCTGAAGCGCTCCGGCCAGCCATTCCTGCCGGGCCTGCCGGTCGCCCTCGGCTCGGGCCCGGCCGTCGTCGGTGAGGGCGACGAGCCGGCGCCGGCCGTCCGTGGGGTCGGGCCTGCGTTCGACGAGTCCGAGCCGGTCGAGGGCCGCGACGGTGGCGGCCATGGACTGGTGGCGGACGCCCTCGACGGAGGCCAGGGCGCTCGTGGCGGCGGGCCCGTCCTTGGAGATCCGGGCGAGCACGGATGCCTGGGAGAGGGTGAGGTCGTCGGCGTCGGAGACACTGCGCACCCGGCGGCGCAGGCGCCCCAGCACCACCCGGACGTCCTGTGCGGCGCGGCCGGCCGACGCCGACGGCTCATTGCGGTCGTTGCTCATGCCCCGACGGTAATTTATTCAGCCTGACCTGTACAGTTTTCCCTGTACATTTTTTCGGCGGCTGCGGCCGTCCCGGCGGCCGGTTCCGGCCGCCGGAGCGCTCAGTGTGCGCTCTCCCGCCGGCGGCCCGGCACGGCGGAACCGCCGGACGCGGTGGTGCCACGGGCCGCGGCGCGGGCCGGGCCGTCGGGGAGGGTGAAGGCGAAGACCGCGGTCACCGCGGCGATCGCCGCGAGGGCCAGATAGGCGTGCTGGTAGGCGGAGATCGGCGGGTCGGCCACGGCGGCCGCGGGGGTGCCGAGGACCAGGGCCGTGGTCACGGCCGCGGGCGCGAGCGCGCCCCCGGTCTGGCGTACGACGGTGTTCAGCGTGGACGCCTGGGCCAGGTCCCGTCTGTCGATGGTCGCCAGCGACGCCACTGTCGTCGGCAGGAAGAACCCGCCCATGGCCACGCCGAGCAGGAACATGTAGCCGCGGAAGGTCCACAGTCCGGTGCCCTGGTCGCAGGTGGCCAGAAGCAGCAGGGACGCGCTGACACCGGCCAGCGCGCAGCCGGTGATGAGCCGCGGACCGATCCGCGCGTACCAGACGCCGACGACCTGGACCGTCAGCAGCACACCGAACGCCTCCGGAAAGGTGCTGGTCCCGGACTCCAGCGCGGTACGGCCCTGCCCCTGCTGGAGAAAGAGCGGACCGAGGTACAGCGCACCCATGATCGGCACCAGGCCCACCAGATTGAGGAGGTTGGTGTCCCGGAACAGCCGGTCGGCGAAGAGGCGGAGCTTCAGCAGCGGCTCCCTGGCGCGCAGACCGAAGCCGACGGCCGCGGCGAGCAGCACCGCGCCGAGCACCAGGGCGACGACCACGGCCACGGAGGTCCAGCCCCGGTTGGGTCCTTCGCAGACGCCGAACATCAGGGTGCCCAGGGCCGACGCGCTCAGCAGCAGGCCGGGCAGGTCGAAGCGGCCGGGCCGTTGGCCGCGGTGCCCGGCCAGGAACAGCAGACCGAACAGCACGGCGGGCAGACCGAGCGGCAGGTTGACGTAGAACACCCAGCGCCAGGAGAGATGGTCCACGAGCAGACCGCCGAGGACCGGCGCGGCGGCGGGGGCCACCTGCTGGGGAATGATCATGTACCGGGATATCCGCATCTGCTCCGTGGAGTCGAAGGTGGAGAACAGCAGGGACGCGGAGGCCGGGAACAGCACTCCGGCGGACATACCCTGTAGCGCGCGGCAGGCGACGAGTTGGCCGAGGCCGGCGGCGGCGCCGCACAGCATCGAGGAGCCGAGGAAGCCGGTGAGCGCGGTGAGCAGGACCCGCTTGTCGCCGAAGCGCTCCACCAGCCAGGCCGAGGCGGGGATGGCCATGGCCAGACAGACCGGGTAGATAACGACCACCCCGTCCAGGGCGGCGGTGGTCAGCCCGAACTGCCGGGCGATCGAGGGAAGCGCGACGGTGGTGATCGCTCCGTCGACGATCGCGAGGAACGTCACGCAGACGCACATGACGGGGACGACCAGCCGCTGGCTGGGGCGGGACGAGGAGAGGGCGGACAGGGCGGGACGAGGTCGGAACAGCAGCACATGCTGAGCCTACTCATTATGTGCGTGCTCATAGAATTGGGATATCGGACGAAGCGGGGAAGCGCCATGACAGTGCAGGGCAGCAGTGACATCCTGATCGACGAGTTGTACGAGACCACCCACCAGTTGCGCCGCTTCGTGGAGGTCCGGCTGCGCGCGTCGGGCGCCTCGGTCGCCCGGCTGCGTGCCCTGCGGATGCTCGCCCGCGCCGAACGGCCACTGCGCATGCGGGACCTGAGCGAGCTGACCGGAGTCGCGGCGCGGACCACGACCAGCATCGTCGACAGCATGGAACGCGACGGCCTGGTGGAGCGGGTACGCCATCCGCACGACCGGCGGGCCGTCCTGCTGCGCCTGACCGACGAGGGCCTGCGCTGCCACCGCGAGGCGGAAGAGGTGGACCGCCTGGCCCTCGCCGAGGCGACGGCCGGGCTGGACACCGAGGACCGCGCGCAGGTGCGCACGCTGCTCGCGCACATCCGCAAGGCGACGGCCTGAGCGCCCGCCTCGTACGCGGACGGCCGCGGCGGTGCGCTCCCGAGCGGCGACCGGCTCACGGAGCCCGTAACCCGGTTGATCGCCCGCGGAGGCACGGGTAGCGTGCGCGGGGTGATGAGCCCAGAGGCGGACAGAGCGGAGCCGCCGGTCACCCGGCGGCCTGCGGTCCATTGACCGCCGAGCGGGACAACTCTCGGTCGGCCCGCTGCCGGTGACCGGACACGTGCTCCGTGTGTCTGGTCCGGTTCTCGAACCCGCTGTCCGATTCTCGAACCCTCTGTCTGGTTCTCGGCCCTCGTGTCCCTGTCGGCACCGGGTGGGCCCCAGGCGTCCAGCACGCGGAGGTTGCTGCCCGCACCCCACCGCTGGAGCCGACTCCGTGCCCTTCTTCGTCCATGTCCTCGCCCTCGCCGTCTTCGCGCAGGGCACCTCCGAGTTCATGCTGTCCGGTCTGGTACCGGGCATCGCCCGCGATCTGTCCGTGTCCGTGGCCGCCGCGGCCGGCCTGACCTCCGCGTACGCCGTCGGAATGATCGTCGGGGCGCCGCTGATGGCCGCCCTGAGCGCGCGCTGGCCACGCCGTCGCGCGCTGGCGGGCTTCCTCACCGCCTTCGTCGCCGTGCATGGCGTCGGCGCGGTCACGACCGACTTCGCCGTGCTGTTCGCGACCCGTGTCCTCGCCGCGGTCGTCAACGCGGGATTCCTGGCGGTCGCGATGAGCGTCGCGACCGCGCTGGCACCACGGGACCGGACGGCCCGGGTGACCGCCGTCCTCATGTCGGGGGTCACGCTGTCCTGCGTCGTCGGCGTGCCCGCGGGTGCCCTGCTCGGCGAGTGGTCCGGCTGGCGTTCGGCCTTCTGGGCGGTCGCCGCCCTGTGCCTGCCCGCGCTGGCGCTGGTGTTCCGGTCGGCGCCCGTCGACGCGGCGGGCCGGTCCGACGTGCCGGTCAGGCGGGAACTGCGTGCCCTGAAGTCCCCTTCGGTGCGGCTCGCGTTGGCGCTCGGCGCCGGGGTCAACGGGGCCACCTTCGCGACGTTCGCCTACCTGGCCGTCATCGCCACGGATGTCGCCGGGCTGCCCGCCGGTGCGGTACCCGGGCTGCTCGCCGCGTTCGGAGCCGGCGCGTTCATCGGCGTGAACACGGCGGGCCGGACGGCCCGGGGCCGGCTCCGGCGCGGTGTGCTCCTCGCCCTGTGGGCGCTGCCCTTCGGTTGGGCGGCGCTCACTCTGACCAGCAGCCGTGCGGTGCCCCTCTTCCTCATGAGCCTCGTCCTGGGCGGGCTGTCGTTCGGCGTCGGCTCGACGCTCATCGCCCGGGTCCTGCACCTCGCGTCCGACGCCCCGGCGCTGGGCGGCTCGTTCGCGACGGTCGCGTTCAACGCGGGTGCGTTCCTCGGACCGCTGATCGCCGGGGCGGTGACCGGGGCGACCGGTGACTACCGCGACGCCGGGTGGGTCAGCGCCCTGCTCGCCGCGACGGCCGGCGTCGCCGCCGGATGCGGAGCCCGGCACCGTCGTGGCGGCAGCCACGAGACCCGGCGGGCCCTGACCGGCTGACCCGCCCGCACCCGCCGGGTGGGTCAGCACCCTCCCCGCCGCGGCGACCTGCGCCACCAGCCCCGGGGCCCGGCATCGTCATGGCGGCAGCCCGGCGGCCGGGCGGGCCCTGACCGGCTGAACCAGCCGCACCACACCGTCGTGACGAGCGACGGTGTGGTGCTGATGCCGCGCGGCGGCGACGCCCCCGGCGGCCAGGGATTCCTTCTCCCGGGTGACCGTCGCCCACACACCGGGCAGCGCCTCGTCGTTCGCCCGGCTCTGTGGCGATCATGCGGCGGTGACCTCTCGTCTCCGCCGCCCGGACGGCCGGCGCCGCACCCGCCCCGCCACGGGCCGACGCCGCGCTCTCCTCCTCACGGGCCGACGCCGTGCTCCGCTCGCCACGGGCCGACGCCGCGCTCTCCTCGTCACCGGCCTCGGCGCGCTCGCCCTGCTCACTTCACTGACGCCCCGGTCCGCGGCGCCGGCCGCGGCCCGGTCCACGAGCGCCCTGGCAGTGCCCGCCTCCGCGCCCGGCGTGCCCGCACCGGCCCCGCCCCGCACGGGCGTCTCCGCCACACCCCGCACGGACGTCCCGGCCGCTCACCGTCCGGTCACCGCCGCCGAGGCCCGCACGGACGCCGTCCTGCGCTCGCTGCGTCACCACCCCGCTCAGGCCCGCGACTTCTTCCGGCAACTGCCCAAGGGCGGTGACCTGCACAACCACCTCGAAGGCGCGGCCCGGACCGAGTACCTGATCAAGCTCGCCGCCGCCGACGGCCTGTGCGTCGAGACCGCCACCATGACCGCCGTCGTACCGCCCTGCGACACCCGGATCCGGCGGCCCGCCGCCGATGCCCGCACCGACCCGGCCTTCCGCGAGGCGATCCTGCGGGCCTGGTCGATGCGGGACTTCCCGCCGGACCGCCTCGGCCACGACCACTTCTTCGCCACCTTCGAGAAGTTCGCCCTGGTCGCCGGACGTCACCAGGGTGAGTTGCTGGCCGAGGTCGCCGGCGGCGTGGCCGAGAACAACCAGTTCTACCTGGAGACCATGGTCACGCCCGCCGTGGACGCCGCCGACCGGCTCGCCGACGCGGTCGGCTGGGACGACGACCTCACCCGCCTGCACCGCAAGCTCCTCGCCGGCGGACGGCTCGACCGGCTGGTCGCCGCGGCGCGCGGGGAGACCGACGGCATCGAGGCACGGTTCCACGCCACCGCCCGCTGCGGCACCAGCCGCCCCCGCCCGGCCTGCCGGCCGACCGTCCGCCTGATCTACCAGGCCCTGCGCGACAGTTCACGTGCACAGGTCTTCACCCAACTCGCCCTGGGCATGCGGCTGGCCGAGCGTGACCCGCGGTTCGTCGCCGTCGACCTGGTCCAGCCCGAGGACCGGCCCCGCGCCCTGCACGACTACCGCCTGCACATGCGCATGCTCGCCCACCTGCGCGGCCAGTACCCGCACGCCCGTCTCACCCTGCACGCCGGGGAACTGTGGACCGGCCTGGTCGGACCCGCGGACCTCTCGTTCCACATCGACGAGGCGGTCCGGGTCGCCCACGCCGAGCGCATCGGACACGGAGTCGATCTGGTCCACGAGCGCGCCTGGCCGAACCTGGCCCGCACCATGGCGGCCCGCCGGATCCCCGTCGAGGTCCCGTTCACCAGCAACGCGCAGATCCTCGGTGTCAGGGGCCGCGCACACCCTTTCGAGACGTACCGCGCCCACGGCGTGCCGACCGTCCTCGCCACCGACGACGCCGGCGTGTCCCGTATCGACATCAGCCACGAGTACGAGTACGCCGCCGGCACCTACGGCCTGTCGTACCCGGAGCTGAAGGACCTGGCCAGGGCCTCGCTTCACTACGCCTTCCTGCCGGGCGGGAGCATCTGGCAGGGCGATCCGACGGCCACCGGTTACCGCCTCGTGGCCGGCTGCCGGGGCGGGGCGCCGGGCGGCGGCCCGCCCGGTCCGCGCTGCCGCCGTCTGCTGGCCGCGAGCCCCAGGGCACAGGTGCAGTGGCGTCAGGAGGCCGCCTTCACCGCCTTCGAGCACCACCACCGTAACCACCACCGTTCAAACTGAACAATGTGTTCAGTCATTCACGGGAACGGCTGGGCAGACAGGACAGTCTGCCCAGCGCATTCCGTGACTCTTGCACAGCTTCACTTCCGCGGCTGTGCTATCTGCATGACGGGGGCCGGCGTGCGCCGGACGGCCCCCGGTACACCGCCGGCCCGGATGAAGGAGCACTCCGTCATGAGCATCGAGCAGACCCTCACCGATCAGGAGCGCCTGGCAGAACTCGACCTGTCGCAGCTCAGGCAGCTCGTCGGGCTGGTCGAGTACGACGCGGACGCGGACCCCTTCCCGGTCACCGGCTGGGACTCGGTCGTCTGGGCGGTGGGCAACGCCACGCAGGCCGCGCACTTCTACCAGTCGGCCTACGGCATGGAACTGATCGCCTATTCCGGCCCCGAGACCGGCAACCGCGACCACAAGTCGTACGTCCTGCGCAGCGGGGCGATCCGTTTCGTGCTCCAGGGCGCGGTCGACCCGGCGAGTCCCGTCGCGGACGCGCACCGCCTGCACGGCGACGGAGTCGTCGACATCGCGCTGGAGGTTCCGGACGTGGACCGGTGTGTGGCGCACGCGCGGGCCCAGGGGGCGACCGTGGTGGAGGAGCCGCACGACATCACCGACGAGCACGGTACGGTGCGCCGGGCCGCCATCGCCGCCTACGGCACGACCCGGCACTCGCTCGTCGACCGCTCCCGGTACGACGGCCCCTATCTGCCGGGCTACGAGGCCCGGACGTCCTCGCACGTGAAGCGCCCCGGCGCCCCCCGGCGCATCTTCCAGGCCCTGGACCACGTGGTGGGCAACGTCGAACTCGGCAAGATGGACGAGTGGGTGGACTTCTACAACCGGGTCATGGGCTTCACCAACATGGCGGAGTTCATCGGTGACGACATCGCCACCGAGTACTCGGCGCTCATGAGCAAGGTCGTGGCCAACGGCAACCACCGGGTGAAGTTCCCGCTCAACGAGCCGGCACTGGGCAAGAAGAAGTCCCAGATCGACGAGTTCCTGGAGTTCTACCAGGGGCCGGGCCCCCAGCACCTGGCGCTCGCCACGAACGACATCATCGCCTCCGTGGACACGCTGCGCGACGAAGGCGTCGAGTTCCTCGCGACCCCCGACTCGTACTACGAGGACCCCGCGCTGCGCGCCCGGATCGGTGAAGTACGGGTTCCGGTCGAGGAGTTGCAGAAGCGCGGCATCCTCGTCGACCGCGACGAGGACGGCTACCTGCTGCAGATCTTCACCAAGCCGATCGGTGACCGGCCGACGGTCTTCTTCGAACTCATCGAGCGCCACGGCTCCCTCGGCTTCGGCAAGGGGAACTTCAAGGCCCTGTTCGAGGCCATCGAACGCGAACAGGCCAAGCGCGGCAACTTCTGACCGACAGCACGTCACCCTCCCGCCCCTGACCGCCGCGCCACACGCGGCGGTCAGGGGCGTCCGTGTCGCCCGCGGCGGTCAGCGGCGTCCGTGTCGATAGTCTGTACGAATCGCCGCCGCGAAAGGGGGCCGTGCGCCGTCTTCGTGGCCGTGGGCGCGGGCCTGTTCGGCTCGTTCCCCGGCTGACACCGGCCGCCTCCCCGGGCCGGGCCGTCAGGCGAGGTTCTTCTCCAGCACGGCGATGTAGTGGTGGATGAAGTGGTCGCGGATCCCGTCGGCGGCGGGGGCGAGGGCGTCGGCGGTCAGGCCCCTGGCCCGGTCGGTCAGGCCGCCGAGGAGGGACATCGACGCGTGGATCCTGCCGTCCGCGTCGAAGTGGCGCAGTGCCTGGACATGGGTGAAGGCAGGCTCGGGCGGTAGCTGCGGGACGATGTCGTTGTTGTTCACGAAGCGGAACATGCGCTCCTTGAAGCCCTTGTCGCAGGCCGCGGCGAGGAGCCGGTCGCAGGTGCGGGGCTGGCCGTAGGTGTAGACGCCATCGGCGAGGAGTTTCGGGTCCTCCAGATAGAGGCGGGCGGCGGCGAGCATGGCCAGGGCGCCGCCGAGGCTGTGGCCCGTGAAGAACAGGCCCTGCCCGTTCGTCCGGTACTCCTCGATGGCGGCACGCACGGCCGGGAAGACCGACTCCAGTGCCTGGGCGAAGCCGTAGTGGACGTATCCGGTCCGTGCCGGTCCCGGCCAGGGCGGGGTGGTGGCGTCCGAGAGCCAGTCGCGGATCTGGGCGGGTTCGGTGCCGCGGAACGCCGTGATGATCATGTCGTCGCTGGCGACGGTGTACGCCTGGGTGTCCTCCAGCGGGAACGGCGGTGTGAACCGGGTCCGGTGGTGCCGTACCCGGTCGAAGCCCCAGGCGCGGGCCCGTTCCTCGACGGCGGCCTCGTCCTTGTAGGCGAGGTCGGACGCGGTGGCCAGCCAGTAGGCCAGATCGAGGCTGTAGCTGCGGGAACGGTGGTCCAGGGTCGAGGGCACGGGCACCGGGGATCACTCCTGTGTCGAGTACGAGGGAGGTCCCTCGTACGGCGCGGGCGGACGGCGTCACCGCGACTGCGACGCCGCAGCGTTCCCTCCCCGTTCCCCGCCCCGGCCACGCGGCGGTTCACCCGAACGGCGCGGGCGCCCGAAGGGCGTGACCGGGCGCGCGGCGCCGCCGGGAGCGGCCCCGCGACGGCGGGCGGGCCGGCCGCGGCCGTACGGGCCGTGCGCCGACACCGGGACCGCCCGCCCTCGTCGGTGGCGTCTCGCGCCGGTGGGGATTCCCGCGGGCCCGCTTCGCGTCCCCCGCTCGGCCGCCGTGACGTGGCGTCAGGCCGTCGGGGTGGGCGGCGGGCAGTCCGGGTTGTCGTCCGTGGTGCCCGGGTCGGGGGCCGCCGGGCCGTCGGAGGAAGCGGTCGGTGAGGGCTCCGGGCAGGACGGCTGGTCCGTCGGGTCCGGGGACGGCGTGCCGGAGTCGGTGGGGTCCGGTGTGGCCGAGCCGCCCCCGGTCGGGGAGTCGGACGGATCCGGTCCCGGCGGCTCGTCCGGCGAGGGCGACGGGTCCGGGACCGTCGAGGACGGCGACGGTCCGGGGCTCTGCGAGGACGAGGGCGAGGGCGACGGGGTGTGCGTGGGCGTGGGGCCGCCCGGGTCGGGGCCGATGATGATCCCGCCCCCGGTGCCGCCCTCCCCGTCCACGGGCCGGGTCGCCTGGGTGTCGCCGCCGGCCCCCGGGGAGTGCGGGACGACGCCCTCGCCGTCGGGCACGCTGTGCACGCCCCGCCGGTAGAAGTCCAGCCACTCCCGGACCAGGTTCAGGTAGGTGCGGGAGTAGTTGTAGCTGAGGATCGCCCGGTCGACGTCCGCGGCCCGCGCCAGGTCCCGGTCCCCCGCGCACAGGTAGTGCCCGGCCGCCAGGGCCGCGTCGAAGACGTTGTCCGGATCGGCGCGGCCGTCACCGTTGCCGTCGACACCCCACCGTGCCCAGGTCGAGGGCAGGAACTGCATCGGCCCCACGGCCCGGTCGTACACCGCGTCGCCGTCGTACACCCCGCCGTCGGTGTCCCGGATCAGGGCGAAGCCCTGGCCGTCGAGCCGCGGGCCCGTGATCCGGCCCAGGGTCGTGCCGTCGGGGCCGACGGCGCCGCCGCGCGCGTGGCCGGACTCCACCTTGCCGATCGCGGCGAGCAGTTCCCACGGCAGCCGGCAGCCGGGGTCCGTCCGGCCGATGGCCGTGTCGGCATCGCGGTAGGCGCGCAGCACGGTGGCCGGGATGCCGGACTCGGTCCCGATCCGGGTGATCTCCCCCGTGCTGAGCGGGATCTGCGGGGTGGTCAGCGGCGGCAGTTCGGTGTGGTACGAGCCGTCGCCGGGCGGGGTGAGATCCGTGTACGGGGTCCCCGTGGCCGGTGTCGGCGCGTCGTCCGCGGCCGGCCTGCGGGAGCCGTCCTGGGCACCCGGCACGAGGCCGGGCGCCTGTGAGGCGGTGAGGGCCGCCACGGCCGCGACGGCGACGGCGGTGGCCCGCAGGCCCCGTAGGGTCCGGGCCTGCGGGCGGCGTACGCGGCGTGCGGGCATGACTGTCGCTCCCTTGTCGGTGGAGTGTCGTCGGCGCCGGGGCCGGTGGGCGGTTCCGCCCGGTGACGCCGGGGCGGTCAGCGGCCGAAGGTGTCGATGCCGGAGACGAGCCAGCGTCCGTCGCGCAGCACCACGTCGACCGCGAGCATCGCCCCGGCGTAGGCGCCGCCGTCCGCGGCCTGCTGGTCCTTCGCGCCGGCGGCGCTCTTGTCCCCGGCGGTGCTGACGCTGCTCTGGTCGGCGTAGACGAGGACGCGGGCCCGGTCCCCGTCGATGCGTTCGACCGCGCTGTCGGTGACGGTGGTGGTGATCACCGCCTTCTGCTGGTCGGCACGGGAGCGGACATCGGCGAACAGGTCCGCGTGCTGGGTGACGGCCTTCCCGGTGAGCAGTTCCTTCGCGGCCTTGTCGAAGGCGGCCGGGTCGGCGTGGTCGTAGGAGAAGAGGGCGGCGACCGCCTTCTCCGTCTGTCCCTTGATGTCGCTGGTGCGGGCGGCGTCGGTCAGTGCGGTGTTGCGGACGGCCGGGTCGTCGCGGAGGGTTGCGGCCCGGGAGTGCGCCCAGCCGGCGAAGCCGCCGAGGACGAGCGTCAGCAGACACAGCAGGGTCAGGCCGACGGCCCGGGAGGGGCGACGGAGCCGTTTCCGGCGGGCCGTCGGGTCCGCCCCGTCCGGCTCCGCGGTCCCGGGGGCCGTGCCGCGCCGGGAGGACGCGGCCGACGGGGCGCGCACCGGCAGCACCGCGAGTCCGGCACGGGCCCGGCCGGACGGGGCCGCGGCGGACACGGCGGACACGGCGTCGTCGGCCGCGGCGCCCGGTGCCGTGCCGGGCCCCTGAACCGTGGGCCGGGCCTCGCGGACCTGGCGACGGCGCTGGCGGTTGATGTGGTGACGGGTCGTCGACATCGGGTGTGTCGTCCTCTCGTGCGGCCGGCTCCCGCGGCGCGGGTCCGGGTCAGCCGGCTGACGTGCCGCCCACGGGCGCCTGGCCCAGGGCGCTGAGCTTCCAGCTGCCGCCGGTCCGGGTGAGTTCACCGAGCATGCGGCTGTCCTTGTCGGTGCTCTCGCCGCCGGACGCCTTCACGGTCACCCGCAGGGCGACGAGGATCCGGGCCCGGCCGGCCCGGTCGTCGAGTTCGCTCACCGCGCCCGACAGCACCCGGGCGGTGCTGACCGTCTTCGCCTTCTCGACCTGGTCGGCGAACTCCTTGCGTCCGGAGGCCAGTTGGTCGTGGAGATCGCCGGTCGTCGAGGACTCCCACAGGTCGAGGCCGTGCTCGACGTCGCGGTGGTCGAGGGTGTTCAGGTTCTGCACGGCCTGTTCGCCGGCGGCCAGCGCCGCGTCGCGCTGCACGGCGTACGCCGCTGCGTCGTCGTGGGCCGCGGCGTACCAGTCCCAGCCGGTCCAGGCCGCGAACCCGCCCGCGACGAGGACGAGTGCCAGGGCCAGGGCCGGCAGCGTCCGGACTCCGGCGAGGATGCGGACCGGGCGTTCCATGAGGTGCTCCCGTCTCCCGCGCATGGTCAGCGGGTCTTGATGTCGACGATCCGCCACTGGTCCCGCTCCCGTTGCGCGGTGACGGTGAGCTGGGCTGCCGCCGAGGTGGGCGCGGCCTTGTCGCGGCGGGAGACCTGGTCCAGGAAGACGAGCAGCCGGGCACTGTCGCCGTCGAGTTCGATCACTCCGATCCGCACGGCCTGGGTGCTCAGCGTGACGCGCTGCTTGGTGACCTCCGCGCCGATCCGGTCGAGGAGTTCGGTGTACTGGCGGGCGGCCCGGCCGTCCAGGACGGAACGCGCGGAGCGTTCGGCGGCGGCGAGGCCGTCCGGGGTGTACGAGAAGACCCGGCCGAGCGCGTTCCCGACGTCGCCCGCGACGCGGGTGGTGGCCTCGGTGTCGGTCAGGGCGCGGTTCTGGGCCGAGGCGGTGGACCTCAGCTGATGGGCGCCGTAGAAGAAGCCGCCGCCGGCGAGGACGAGGACCGCGGCGACCACGGCGACCGTGATCCACCGCAGCCGGTCGCTCAGACGGCTGCGGCCGGGTGCCTCGCTCCGCGGGTCCGTGGCGCCCTCCGGATCCGCGGCGCCCTCCGGATCCGCGGCGCCTTCCGGATCCGTGCTGCCCTCTGGGTCCGGGGCCCCCTCCGGATCCGCGGCGCCCTCCGGCGCCTCGGCCGTCTCGGCGGGCTCCGGCACCTCGGCCGCCGCGTCCTGCGCCCTGGCGGCCCTGGTTCGCTCCGCCTCGTCCTCGGGTCCGGTGTGCGGCGCTTCCGGCGTCCCGTCCGCCGCCGCATCCCCCGCTGCCCGGCGGGCCGCCCCCGTGGTGTCCTCAGCCGGTTCCGCCGGGGCCGCCCGCACCGCGCTTTCGGGCGTGCCGTCCTGCGGCCCGGTCTCCGGCGTCGGCTGGGCCGGTTCGCCGGCCGGCCCGGCACCCTCCCGCGTCCTGTCACCGCGCAGCAACCGCGTCATCCGTCGTCCTCCTCCGCCGTCCGCGCGAGCGGTACCGCGTTCAGTGCCTGGACCTTCCACTCCCCCGGGCCCGTACGGGCGAGGACCGCCTCCAGCCGTTTGCGGTCCGTGCTCGGCGACTTCGTCCCGCCCTGCGTGACCTCGACGCGTACGGCCGCGATGAGCTTGGCCGTCCCGGCGCGGGTGTCCAGGGCGGTGACGGCCGCCTCGGTGACCGTGCCACGGGCCGAGGGGCCGGTACGGGGCTCGGTGCGGCCCAGTTCGTCCCGCAGCGGGCCGGTCGACGCCGCCTGCCAGGCCCGGATGCCCGCCCGCGACCGCTCCTTGGTGGCGGCGTCGAGCGTGGTGAGCACGGCGACGGCCCGGCGTCCGTCGGTGAGCGCCGCGTCCCGCTCACGGCCGTAGGCCAGCGAGTCGTCGCTGCGGGCCTGCGCGTACGTCCACGCGCCCGTCCCGCAGAACCCCAGCGCCAGGGCGAGCCCCGCGGCGGCGACGATCCGGGCGGCCCTCATCGGGCGCTGTCCGTGTCCGGGCCGAGGAGGCCGGCCAGGTCCGTCGGGGCGTGCGTGCCCACGCCGGGAAGAGCGAGCGCGCCCGGCAACTGCGCGGAGGTGGCGGCCGGCGCGCCGCTGCCCGAGGGCAGCGAGGGCGGCTCGACCGGGTCGGGTACCGGCCCGCCCCGGGGCGCGTGCGCCGAGCCGCGTACGTTCTTCCCGCTCGCGGCCGAAGCGGTGCACGAGGCGTCGGTGTTCAGCGGCGGCGCGGTGCCGAGGTCGAGTCCGTCGCGGTAACGGGTGCCGCCGTAACCGGCGGTGCAGGGCAGGGGCTTGAAGAAGGTGACGGCCATGCCGAAGTTCACCTTTCCTCCGTCGACGGCGGTGGCGCCGGCGGACACGGCCGCCGGGTACTTCACGAGCAGTTCCTCGATGCCGCGCTGCCGGGTGACGGCGATCTCGGAGGTGGTCAGCAGGTTGGCGAGGACCACGCCGAGGCTCGGGTCCAGGTCCCGCAGGAGGCCGCTGACCTGGGTGGCGGCATCGGGGGCGACGGTCAGCAGCCGGCGCAGGTCGGTGTCGGACCCCTTGAGGGAGCGCGCGAGCTGCTCGGCCCCGGTGGCGAAGTCCCGGATGGCGCGCGCTTCCTCGGACTGGGTGCGCAGCACGGTCTCGCTGTCGTCGATCAGCAGACTGGTGGACGGCAGGGCCCGGTCGGCGGCCTCGACGAAGGCGCTGCCGTTGTCCAGGAGCACCTGGAGGTCGTCGCCGTGTCCCTCGAACGCCTTGCCGAACTCGTCGACGACCGTGCGCAGGTCGTCCAGCGGCACGGACCGGGCGAGGCTGTCGACGCTGGAGAGGACGTCGGTGACGGGCGCGGGCACCTCGGTGTCGGCCTCGTCGATCCGGGCGCCGTCCGCGAGATAGGGCCCGCCGTCGCCGGCCGGCCGCAGGTCGATGTACTGTTCGCCGACCGCGGACAGTCCGGCCACCACGGCACGGGTGTCGGCGGGGATGCGCGGTGCGGACTTCTTGATGCGCAGTTCGGCGACGACCCCGTCCGCGGTGAGGCCGATCGGCCCGACGCGACCCACCGACACGCCGCGGTAGGTGACGTCGGAGTGGGTGAACAGGCCGCCGGTGCGCGGAAGCCGCACGTCCACGGTGTAGTAGTCGGCGACGCCGATGTAGCGGCCGAGGTCGGCGTAGCGGATGCCGACGAAGCCGAGCACCAGGACGGCGATGATCAGGAAGGCGAGGTTCTTCAGGCGTACCGCGAGGGTGATCACCGCGTGGCACCTCCGTCCGGGGCGGGCGTGGTGACGGACGGCAGCGGCAGCGGTGCCGACGTCGGGTTCGGGGTGGCGGCGGTGTCCTTGCCGGACTTCCCGGCGGTCCCCTTGCGGGCCGTGTCCGGGGCGCCCTGCGCGGTGGCGGAGGCGGAGGGCGAGGGGGTGCTCCGCGGCACCAGCGGCGCGATGACCTCGGTGCCGGGGGCGGCGACCATGCTCAGGTACGCGTTGAGGTAGTCGCCCTTGACGCCGTGCAGCACCTCGTCGGTGAACGGGTAGGTCAGCAGTACCTGGAGCGAGTCGGGCAGGTCGGTACCCGCGTCCGCGAGGGCCCGCAGGCTGGGCGCGAGGGCCTTGAGATCGGCGACCATGTCGTCCTTGCTCGTGTTGACGGTGGAGACGGCGACGCCGGACAGGGTGTCGAGGGAACGCAGCATGGTCAGCAGCGAGCCGCGCTGCTCCTCCAGGGTCCGCAGGCCGGGCGAGAGGTCGGTGAGCACCGTGCGGACGTCGTCCTTGCGGCCGGCGAGGGTGGCGGCGAGCCGGTTGACGCCGTCGAGGGCGTCGGTGATGTCGCTGCGGTGCTCGTCGAGGTCGGTCACCAGGGTGTTGACCCGGTCGAGCATCGAGCGGACCTCGTCCTCGCGTCCGCCGAGTGCCGCGTTCAGTTCCCTGGTGATGGTCTTGAGCTGGTTGACGCCGCCGCCGTTGAGCAGCAGGGACAGCGCGCCGAACACCTCCTCGACCTCGGTGTTGCGGCCGGTGCGGGCGAGCGGGATGACACTGCCGTCGCCGAGCCGGTCGGCGGTGGTCGGCTTGCCGGGTGCGACGAGCTGGATGTACTTCTCGCCGAGCAGGCTGGACTGTTCGAGCTGGGCCCCGGCGTCGGCGGGCAGCCGTACTTTGCCGTTG
Source organism: Streptomyces sp. NPDC056161 (assembly GCF_042268025.1). Taxonomy (NCBI): domain Bacteria; kingdom Bacillati; phylum Actinomycetota; class Actinomycetes; order Kitasatosporales; family Streptomycetaceae; genus Streptomyces; species Streptomyces sp. NPDC056161. The sequence goes on along the minus strand of NZ_JBHJUV010000028.1, from coordinate 71,016 downwards.
ATCTTCATGGTGACGCGGGCGGCCCAGCCGTCGTGGTCGAGGTCGATGGCGGTGACCCTGCCGACGGCGACGTCGTTGACCTTGACGGCCGCCTGCGGGACGAGGCTGAGTACGTCGGAGAGTTCGGCGGTGACGGTGTAGGGGTGGGGGCCGAGGTCGGCGCCGCCGGGCAGCGGCAGGTCCTCGATGCCGTCGAACCGCGGCAGCGGGACGGAGAAGGCTCCGACCGCCAGTGTGAAGCCGAGTGCCAGGGCGAGCAGTCCGCCCAGACCGGCGCCCACGGCCACGCCGCCGGTGAGCACTTTGCGCCGGACCGAGGCCGCGGCCGTGCCCGGCTCGCCGTCCTGGTCCGTCCGGTCGTCCTGGCCGTCCTGGTCCGCCGGGCTTCCCTCCCCGTCCGGCCCGTCCTGGCCGCCCCGGTCCTCCTGCTCCTCCCGGCTCCCCCGCTCCTTGCGCCCCTCCTCCGTCTCCTGGTCGTCCGGGCGGCGGGCGGCGGGCTCCGCGCCGGCCCCCGCGCCCTTGCGTCTGCGTATGCCGCGTCTCACTGCTTCGCCTCCCCCGAGGAGGTGGAGCCGCCGGTCGCCGGGAGCGGCAGCAGCGGTCCTCCCATGCTGATCTCGTTGAGGTTCGCGCGGCCGTCGAGGGTGCGGGTGTCGGTGTTGTAGGCGGACACGACGTTGTCCGCGGCCAACGGCGCCACGTCCAGGGCCTCGGCCAGCGAGGCCCGCTGTTCGACGAGGGTCCGGATGATCGGTACCAGCCGGTCGACGTTCTTCTTCAGTTCGCCGCGGTTGTCCTCGATGAACCGCTTGACCTGCGCGAGTGCCGTGCCGAGTTCCTGGAGCGCGCCGGTGAGGTCGTCCTTGTTGTCGGCGAAGAAGCTGACGACCGTGTCCAGGCGCTCCTGGGCGGTGCGCACGTCGGAGTCCTTCTCCTTGAGCATGCCGGTGAACGACTGGAGCCGGCTGAGCGTGGTGAACAGGTCGTCGCTGCTGCCGCTGAGGGTCTTGGCCGCCTTGCCGAACTGCTCGATGGCCTCGCCGATCGCCTTGCCGTTGCCGTCGAGGTTGGCGGCGCCGGTCGTCAACAGGTCGGACAGGGCACCGGAGGAGTTGGCCCCGTCGGGGCCGAGCGCCTTGCCGAGGTCGGTGATCGAGGCGTAGAGCTGGTCGATCTCGACGGGTGTCGCGTTGCGGGAGGCGGGCAGCACGGCGCCCTCGGCGAGCGCGGGCCCGGTGCGGTAGGCGGGGGTGAGTTGCACATAGCGGTCGGCGACGACGCTCGGCGCCACGATCACGGCGCGGGCCCCCTGCGGAACCCGTACGCCGTCGTCGAGGGCGAGTTCCACCCGCACCCGGGTGCCCTGTGGCCGTACCGACGCCACCTCGCCCACCCGGACGCCCAGGATGCGCAGGTCGGAACCGGCGTAGACGCCGACGGCACGGTCGAAGTAGGCGGTCAGCCGGGTGCCGGTCGAGTCCAGGACCCGGGCGACGCCCAGCCCGGCGGCGACCACCACCAAGGCGACGCCGGCTGCGAGGAGTCTGCTGCGCCTGGTCATCATTCACCGCTCCCCTGGGTCTGCGCGGGCTGTTTCGGCGGCTTGCACGGCTCGGTCTGGGACGGATCGGGCAGGTAGTCGCGGGGCACGACTCCGCAGAGATAGCTGTCGAACCAGCGGCCGTTGCCGAGGGTGTTGCCGACGAGCCGGTAGTAGGGGCCGACGAGCGCGAGCGTGCGGTCGAGCTGGGTGCGGTTCTCCTCCAGGACCGTGGTGACCCGGCCGAGCGCGGTGAGGGTGGGGCCGAGTTGCTTCTCGTTGTCCGCGACGAGTCCGCTCAGCTGCGTCGACAGGGACCGGCTGCCCTTGAGCAGGGCGCTGATGGCGGTGCGGCGGTCCTCCAACTCGCCGAGCAGGGAGCCGCCGTCCTCGATGAGGGTCTCGAAGCTGGACTTCTGGTCCTGCAACGTCTTGGTGAACCGGGCGCTGCCGCTGAGGAGTTCGGCGAGTTGCGCGTCCCGCTTGGAGACGGACTCGGACAGCGCGGACAGACCGGTGGCGGCCTTGCGCACGTCGGGCGGTGAGTCCTGGAAGGTCTCGGAGATCGTCTCGAAGCTCTTGGCGAGTTGCCGGGTGTCGATGTCGTCGACGGTGCTGCTGAGATCCTGGAACGCCTGGGTCACGTCGTACGGCGAGGTGGTGCGGGCCAGTGGGATGCGGCTGCCGGGGTCCTGGCGTGCGTCGCCCAGCGGATCCAGGGCCAGGTACTTCTCGCCGAGCAGTGTCTTGATGGCGATGGCCGCGGTGGTCCGGTCGCCGATCCAGGCGTCGTCGATCTCGAAGCCGACCTTCACCTTGGCGCCGTCGAGGGACACCCCGGTGACCCGGCCGACCTTGACGCCCGCGACGCGTACCTCGTCGCCCTTTTCGAGGCCGGCCGACTCGCTGAAGTCGGCGCTGTAGGTGGTGCCGCCGCCGATCAGCGGCAGCCGGTCGGCGTTGTACGCGAAGACGGTGAGCAGGGCCAGCAGGAGCAGACCGACGAGGGCGACGGCCACCGGGTTGCGGTCCTTGACGGGTTTCAGCCGGGGGCCGCGGCGCCGTCCGGTGCCGGTGGCGCCGTCGGTGGCGCCGTCGCCGGCGCGGCGGCCGGCCCGGGTCAGCGGGCTCATGCGCCGCACCTCGGTTCCGTGACGGCGATCCCGGTGGGCGGCTCGAAGCCGTCGGTGGTGGTCACGCCGCTCACACGTGCCTCGCAGAGGTAGAGGTTGAACCACGATCCGTACGAGGACAGCCGGCCCAGGGCGGTCATCTTGGCCGGGGTCTTGGCGAGGAAGTTCTCGATCTCGGGGGTGGCGGCGCCCAGGTTGGCGGAGAGCCGGCCCAGTTCGCCGATGTCCTGTGCGAGGGGTGCCCGCCCGTCGTTCAGGAGGTCCGCGGTCACCGTGGTCAGGTCGCCCATGGCGGCGACGGCCCGCCCCAGGGGCTTGCGGTCCTCGTTGAAACCGGAGATGAGCCGGCGGAGCGTGTCGACGAGGTTGTCGAAGTCGGCCTCGCGGTCGTTGAGCGTGGTCAGGATCGTGTTGAGGTTCTTCACGACTGCGCCGATGACTTCGTCCTTCGCGGCCACCGTGGTGCTGAGCGAGCCGACGTGCTGGATGAGGCTGTCGACGGTGGCGCCCTCGCCCTGAAGGACCTGCACGATGGAGCCGGCGAGTTCGTTGACGTCCTTCGGCGACAGCCCTTCGAACAGCGGCTTGAACCCGTTGAACAGCAGGGTCAGGTCGAGGGCGGGCGAGGTGTGGTCGAGCGGGATGGTGTCGCCGCCCGCCAGGGTGCCGGTGAGGTCCCCACTGCCCCGGTCGAGGGACACATAGCGCTGTCCGACCATGTTGAGGTACTTGACGGCCGCGGTCGTCGAGCGGGGCAGGGTGCGGTCGTCGCGGACGGTGAAGGTGACCTGTGCGGTGCGCCGGTCGACGACGCGGACGTCGGTGACCTCGCCGACCTTCACCCCGGAGATGCGCACGCTGTCGCCGTCGACGAGTCCGGTGACATCGGTGAACAGCGCCTTGTAGGAGCGGGTGTCCGAACCCACCCCGGTGTTGGCGACGCTCAGTCCGAGTACGGTCGTGGCCAGCGCGGTGACCACCAGGAAGGCCAGGGACTTCAGCACGGGGCCGGTGAGCGGGCGGCGCCGGGTGTGCGCGGGGGCGGGCGTGCTCATCGCAGGGTCACCTCCGTGCCGCGCAGCGCCGGTCCGGCGAGCAGGCTGCTCCAGTCCGGCAGGTCGGCGGGCCGGTCGCCGGTGGCGGGTGCGAGCAGTTCGTTGACGAGGGCGTTCTCCTGCGGGGAGTTGGCGAGCCCGAGGTCCTGGTCGGCGGACGCGGGCACCTGCGCGGCCGGTTTCACGGGCACGCCGAGGTAGGGCACGGGGTAGCAGCGGGGGCCGCCCCCGGCGTCGTAGGACGGGGTGTCGCGGCCGGCGACGTAGGCGCCGCGGGACGGCACGGTGGTGACGTCGACCCTGAGTCCTGGCCGGTCGGTGCCCTTGCCGAGGGCCTTGTCCATCTCCGGGACGAAGTCGGCGAGGGTGCGCAGGGTGCACGGGAAGGACGGGGAGTACTCGGCGAGCAGTTCCAGGGTGGACCGGGAGTCGGCGCTGAGCCGGATGATGGTGTCCTTGTTCCCGCGCAGGAAGGCCGTCAGGTCGTCGGCCGCGCCGGTGGTGGTGCCGAGGGTGGCGGCCAGGTCACCGGACTTCTCGGCCAGGGTGCCACTGGTGGTGGTGAAGTCGGTGAGTGCCGTGACGATGTCGGGCGCGGCGTCGGCGTAGACGTTGCTGACCTTCACGAGTTCTTTCAGGTCGCGGTTGAGGGTGGGCAGGTCGGGGTTGAACTCGCGCAGATACGCGTCGAGTCGGCCGAGGGTCTCGCCGAGCTGCTCGCCGCGTCCCTCCAGGGCCCGGGAGACGGCGGACAGCGTGGCGGACAGCTTCTGCGGCTGGACCGCGGTGAGCATCGGCAGCACGTCGTCGAGGACCCGTTGCAGTTCGACGGCGTTCGCGGAGCGGTCCTGGGGGATGACGGTTCCGGCGGCAAGCGGCCGGTCGGAGGGGTGCGTCGGCGGGACGAGGGCCACGAACCGCTCGCCGAACAGGGTCGTCGGCAGCATCTGCGCGCTGACGTCGGAGGGGATGTCGGCGAGGGCACCGGGCCGCAGGGCGAGGGTGAGCCGGGCGCCGTCCCCGGTGGACTCGATGCGGCGGACCTCGCCGACGACGACGCCGCGCAGTTTCACCTCGGCACCCAGGTGCATCTCGTTGCCGACGGTGCCGGTCTCGACGACCACCGGGTCGGAGTCGGTGAACTTCTTGTCGTAGACGGCGACGGCCAGCCAGATCAGCAGGAGGGGCACCACCAGGAAGACCACTCCGGCGAGCCGGTGGCGCAGCGACCGGCCTCGTGGGCTGTTCATCTCACCCCGCCACCTTCACGGTCGTGGTGGCTCCCCACAGGGCGAGCGACAGGAAGAAGTCGGTGAGGCTGATCACGACGATGGCGTTGCGCACCGAACGGCCCACGGCGACCCCGACGCCGGCCGGGCCGCCGGAGGCGCGGTAGCCGTAGTAGCAGTGGGCGACGATCACCATCACGCTGAAGATGAGCACCTTGAGGACGGAGAGCAGGACGTCCGTGGGTGACAGGAACAGGTTGAAGTAGTGGTCGTAGGTGCCCCGGGACTGGCCGTTGAACAGAACGGTGACGTAGCGCGAGGCCAGGTAGGAGGAGAGCAGCCCGACCGCGTAGAGCGGGACGATCGCGACCACTCCGGCGATGATGCGGGTGGTGACCAGATAGGGCAGCGAGCGGATGCCCATGCCCTCCAGGGCGTCGACCTCCTCGTTGATGCGCATGGCCCCGAGCTGGGCGGTGAAACCGGCGCCGACGGTCGCGGACAGGGCGAGTCCGGCGACGAGCGGGGCGATCTCGCGGGTGTTGAAGTACGCGGAGACGAACCCGGTGAACGCGGCGGTGCCGATCTGGTCCAGCGCGGCGTATCCCTGGAGGCCGACGACGGTCCCGGTGAACAGGGTCATGGCGATCATCACGCCGATGGTGCCGCCGATCACGCCGAGGCCGCCGGTGCCGAAGACGACCTCGGCGAGCAGCCGCTGCACTTCCTTCAGGTAGCGGCGCAGGGTGCGCGGGACCCAGAGCAGGGAGCGGACGTAGAAGATCAGCTGGTCGCCGGAGCGGTCGAGCCAGACGAGCGGGGAGGCCACGGCCTCAGCCTCCCTTCGGCGGAACGAGTTGGAGGTAGACGCCCGTCATCACCATGTTGACGAAGAACAGCAGCAGGAAGGTGATGACGACGGACTGGTTGACGGCGTCGCCGACGCCCTTCGGACCGCCGCGCGGGTTCAGCCCGCGGTAGGCGGCGACGATGCCCGCGATGAACCCGAAGACGAGGGCCTTGAGTTCGCTGATGTAGAGGTCGGGCAGTTGGGCGAGGGCGGAGAAGCTGGACAGGTAGGCACCGGGGGTGCCGTCCTGCAGGAAGACGTTGAAGACGTAGCCGCCGAGGATGCCGACCACCGAGACCAGGCCGTTGAGCAGGACGGCCACGCCCATCGCGGCCAGTACCCGGGGCACGACCAGGCGTTGCACCGGCGAGACGCCCATGACCCGCATCGCGTCCAGTTCCTCGCGGATGGCGCGGGAGCCGAGGTCGGCGCAGATGGCGGAGCCGCCGGCGCCGGCGATCAGCAGGGCCACGATGAGCGGGCTCGCCTGCTGCACCACGGCGAGCACGCTAGCCCCGCCGGTGAAGGACTGGGCGCCCAACTGCTGGGTGAGCGAGCCGACCTGAAGGGCGATCACGGCGCCGAACGGGATGGAGACCAGGGCGGCGGGCAGGATGGTGACACTGGCGATGAACCAGAACTGCTCGATGAACTCCCGGAACTGGAAGGGCCGTCTGAAGATGGCCCGGCCGACTTCGGCGGCGAGTGCGAAAAGCCGTCCGGTCTGCCGCAGCGCGCCGAGGATCATGTGCCGCCCCCGGCGGCGGGGGCGGGCGCGGTGGCACCGGTGGCGTAGGTGCGCTCGATGGCGGTGCGGGCGGCGGACGGCAGTTGGTCGAGCATGCCGAGGACCCGCTTCCGGCGGCGGGCGACGGCGCGCCGCGGCGGGAGGCCGGGGGACGGCTCCAGTTGCGGGACGATCTCGCGGGGCGGGGCCGGCCGCCCGGTGCGGGTGTCCGCGGCCTCCGCGGCGAGCGCGGCGGCGTCCTTCTCCTCCGACATCCCGATGGGGCCCTCGCGCCGGCCGCCGAGGAACTGGGCGACGGCGGGTTCCTCGCTGGTGAGCAGCACCTCGCGGGGCCCGAAGGTGACGAGTTTGCGCAGGAACAGCATCCCCATGTTGTCGGGGACCGTGGCGGCGATGTCGAGGTTGTGGGTGACGATCAGCATCGTCGCGTCGAGCTGCGCGTTCAGGTCGATCAGCAGTTGGGATATGTAGGCGGTGCGTACGGGGTCGAGTCCGGAGTCGGGTTCGTCGCACAGGATGATCTGCGGGTCGAGGACCAGGGCGCGGGCCAGGCCGGCCCGTTTGCGCATGCCGCCGCTGATCTCGCCCGGCAGTTTGCCCTCGGCACCGAGCAGACCGACGACCTCGATCCGCTCCATGACGATGCGCCGGATTTCGGACTCCTTCTTGCGGGTGTGCTCACGCAGCGGAAAGGCGATGTTGTCGAAGAGGGACATCGAACCGAAAAGGGCGCCGTCCTGGAACATGAGCCCGAAGAGTTTCCGGGTCTCGAAAATGTCGCGTTCCGGGCTGTTCACCATGTCCACCCCATTGATGAGGACACGGCCTTGTTCCGGTTTGAGCAGACCGATGAGCGACTTCAGGAAGACGGTCTTTCCGGTGCCGGACGGGCCGAGCATGACGCTGACTTCTCCGGCCGGCAGGGTGAGGCTCACATCCTGCCAGATGTTCTGCTTGCCGAAGGACTTGGTCAGGCCCTCGACGACCACTTCGATTCCCATATCACCTCCCGCACGGACGATTCTGCGTGCACCGCGGAAGCGCACGTTAAATCCCTGCACGGTTGGCTGACAATAGGTGGGGCACCGGATTCCCGGGGCTCCCCCGGACTTTGTCACCGCGCAGACAAAGACCGGTCCCGCACTTGTCTCGGGGAGACAGGGCGGGGCCACGCGCCTGCGGAGGGTGGGGATCCGCGGGACCCTGCCGGTGGATGTCCGCCCCGGAAGACGGGCGAGGGCCGGACATCATCCGCCGTGTCTCCGGCCGGTGGGGGGCCACCCACCTGGAGATCGGCGCCGTACCCGGCACGTTACGACCCAGTAACCTCGGCGGGCAATAGCGGGTCCCGAGTTTTGCGTGAGATTCGAGGCGACCGCCCGGAAACTGTCAGGGCGGAGCCAAACGGGCGCCCTTTTCTTGTCATCCGGTGAGTATCCTGCGTGTGCCAGGAGGCGACTGACCCACCGGACCGGTCTTAGCACCGGATGACTAAGCCGCGGGGTCCTGTGCTCACCCGGTGGACAGATAATTCCCTTCGCCAAAGAATCATGGGCATTGGCATTGTTCGGCCAAGTTTCCGGCAAGTAACGTCGGTGCCCGCGGTCGAGGTTTTCCGAACCGCGGGTCGCCCGGTCCCCCTCTCCGTCGGTGCCGTAGCGGCCCTCCTCTGTCGGTCAATCCACAAGGAGCGTCCCAGCGTCATGAAGAAACCCATACGGAGCACCGCCGTCGTTCTGGGTGCCGCCGCGGCCGCGTTCGGCATGGCCGTCGCCCCCGCCTCCGCGGTGCCCTCCACGGTGTGGACCGTGACCCCGTCCCCGGCCAATTTCACGGCGACCAACAGCGGCAACATCGTGCTGACCGCCAACATCCCGATGACGTGTACGACGTCGGGCGCGTCCGGCACCATGCAGAGCGCCAACGGCAACCCGGCGACCGTCGCCTCCATCAACGCCGTCAACTTCGGCAGCAGCAGTTCCCCGTGCACCAGTGTCCTCGGGAACGTCACGACCGTGGCGACACCCCCCTGGACGGTCGTCGCCGTGGACTACAACGGCGGCGTCACCACGGGCTACATCGGCAACGTCCAGGCCACGGTGACCGCGGGCGCCTGTGTGTTCACCGTGACCGGCAAAGCCTCCGCGACGTACACCAACTCCAGCGGGATCCTGGCGGTCAACAGCGTCTCCGGCGACCTGAGCGTCGCCACGGCGTCCGCCGGCTGCGGCACCGTGGTCACGACGTCCACCAAGCCCACCTTCAAGGGCAACTACGCCGTCAAGGTGACCGGCACCAGCACCATCCCGACCATCGTCGGCTCCAACCCGTAAGGCAGGTCCCGCGCGTCCGCCCGGCCGGAGTCACCGGCCGGGCACACGCGCAGGCGGCATGGCCGCGGGGGCCGTGGTGCACCACGGTCCGTCGTCCGTCCGCGGTGACCTCGTGGCCGCGCGCGCAGTTCCCCGCGCCCACCGGGGCCGCTGTCCGGCCCGTGCGCCCCGCGGCGGGTCCGCCGGGCGCGCCTTCTGCCGTCGTCGCCGTACCCCGGAGCACCGAACGATCCGAGCGGAGCAACAGATGAGAGGTCCCCGTGCCGCCGTCCGGCGGCCGTCCCGGGTCCGCGCCCGCGGCGCGGCCATCGCCGCGTTCGTCGTACTGGCCGCCATGGTCCCGGCCGTGGCCGTCGCCGCGGGCCCCCGGCAGGCCGATGCCGAACTCCCCTACGTCTGCACGCTGCCGTCCGGGCAGCGGCCGGTGACGGTACGGATCTCGGCGGTCTTTCCGGACCGGGTGGCGGCGGGCGAACCGATCCGGCCCGCGGACGTCACGACGACCGTGGAGTTCCCGGCGGAGGCGGTGGCCGACCTCGCCGCGGCCGGAGCGGCCGGCGTCCGGGCCGAGACCCGCCTGACCGTCGCCGTCGCGCAGAACGACGCCCGGGCCGAGGCGACCTGGCGCGGCACCGCGCAGCCCGCGGTCCTCCCGCCGACCGGGCCCCTGACGCTGACCGCGACAGGTGACGTCCCGACGGTGACCGGCCAGGGCGACGGCGAACTGACCCTGTCCGCCGCGCACTTGGCGGTGGACCTCACGCCGAGCGCGACCGACGGCGCCACCGGCGCTCCCGCCGCGTTCACCGCCGAGTGCTCGCTCGCCGAGGACGCGCCCGGCTCCGGTCTGCTGGCCACCGTCCCGGTCGGGGCGGCCCCGTCCGGGCCCGGCGGCTCACCGACGGCTTCGCCCTCGGCCTCCGCCTCCGCCTCGCCCGGCGGGCAGGGCGGGGACCCGGCGGACCGGCAGGGCGAACGGGCCCCCAGGGTCAGCGGGGACACACCCGGCGGCACCGCGGACCGACCCGACGCGCCACCGTGCAAGTACGACGCCGGCTACCCCGCCGGCCCGCAGTCGCTGGACGCGTACATCACCGGGTACTCGAACGTGCAGAAGCTGAAGGGCGCCGCCCTGATCCCGCTGACCTGCACGCTGATCGAGCAGGGCCCGCCGGAGTTCATCCCCTACCCGGACTGGAGCGGCGGCACCATCAAGCAGCATTCCACGGGCGACCTGTACAACGGCGGCCGCAAGGCGTCCTTGCCGATCACGGCCACGTTCCTGACGTTCGGCTTCACCCCGACGACCGCCACCATGGTGCTGGAGCAGACCGGCCCGGTGACCATCGACTCGCTCGGGGCGACCGACTTCATGTTCACCAGCACCGACACCTGGGTCCGGGTGCCGCTCGTGCTCAAGGTCACCTCGCTCTCGGTCAACGGAACACCGCTGGCCGTGGGTCCGAACTGCCGGACCGAGAAACCCCTCAGCTCCCCCGATCCGGATCCGGCGAACCACCCCGGCGACCATCTGGTGCTCCACGGCCGGGGAGAACAGGTCACGGGCGAGCCGGCCACCGGGTATCTGCTGACGTCCGGCGGCCCGCTGACCGGCGAGATGAGCATTCCCGCCTTCACCGGCTGCGGGGCAGGCGGTGAGAACATCGACCGGCTCCTGACGGCCTCGGTCTCGGGCTCCGGCAACTACGTCAAGCAGATACAGGGCCAGACCTGCTTCGTGTCCGCCGAGACGCCCAACCCGGACGAGTGCACCGCGGACCTGCAACCCCTCAAGATTCCCGTTCCCGAACGCTGAGCCCCGCTCCGCCACGACCCCTCACGGAAGGCCACCACATGAACCGGTTCTCGCACCGCGCCGGACTCGTCACGACCGTCACCGCGCTCGGCACCGCACTCGGCGCCTTCGCCTCGATGGGCACGGCGACCGCCGCGACCGCCCAGCTCAACGGCGAGTGGGCGCCGTTCACCCGCTGCCCGGTGGACGCCCCGGCGATGCTCGCCGCGGACGGCCTGGCCCAGACACCGCAGTGCGTGGTCTCGGCGGCGCCGAGCGGTTCCATCAAGCTGGGCAACACCACCGTGGTGACGGGCCGGACCAATCTCCAGATGGGGATCGTGCAGAACTCCGACGGCACCAGCTCCGTGGCGGCACCGGCCGACGGGGCGATCGTCGCCGACTCCGCGACCGTGCCCGGCGGACTGCTCGGTCTGATGTGTCCGAGCGACATCCCCGTGATCACGGACATCTGCAAGCAGCTCACCGACAGCACCCTCAACAAGATCACGGCGACCGTGGAGTCCGTCGGCGCGCCCCACGACTTCGACCAGACCGCGGGCATCGTCACCGGCAAGCCGATCGTCGCCCTGCCGGTCCGCATCCATCTGGAGAACCCGTTCCTCGGCTCCAACTGCTACATCGGTACGAAGTCCAACCCGATCGTGCTGAAGCCGCAGAACGTCACCTACCCCGAGTTCGGGCTGTCGTTCTTCAACGGCGACGGCACGGTCGCGGACGGCGGCGAGATGAGCCGGGTCGCCCTCACCGGCGCCACCCAGAACGACAGCACCTTCGCGGTGCCCGGGGCCAGCGGGTGCGGTCTGAACGTCGGCCTGATCAACGCGGCGGTCAACCTGAAGACCGGGCTGCCCTCGCCCGCCGGGAACAACAGCCTGACGCTCGACGACGCGCAGACCTATCTCGCCGGTCTGACCGCGCCCGGCACCGCCGCTCCCGACGCCGGTCAGGTCCTGTCCCGCAACTGGAAGTCCGCCGTCAAGTAACGGGCCCGGAAAGTCGATTATCAGCCGTCCCGGCAGTCCGATCCCGTCTCGCTGCGGCAATCCGTGCACGACTTGTGTACGAAGCATGAAACATGATTTAGCTTCAGCAGCCCAGACAGGTATGCACCTGATGGCCGGCCGGGTGTCCCCCTCCACCCGGAGAGGGCACCCGGACCGGTCTCCCCCCACCGGGCGCGTCGGAGAGCAAGGGACGACCAGCCATGCCTTCAACCGTACGGTCGCCGCAGGTCGGAGAACCGCTCGATCCCCTTCCCAGGGAGTTCGCGGCCTTCATGCGACCGGAGTTGCCCGGCCTCATGAAGGAAATACGCATCGAGGTCACCCGCGCCTACCCGGTGTACGGGCGCCTGCTCAACGGTCCGAACGCCGACGCCATCCGGCAGGGCGTCGAGCAGGCCCTGTCCGCGTTCGTGGACCGCGTGGCCGAACCGGGCAAGAACTCGGCGCTGCGTGACGAGCTGTTACGCAAGTTCGGGCGGGTGGAGGCGTACGAGGGCCGGGAGCTGGACACCCTCCAGGGGGCCTACCGGCTGGGCGCGCGCATCGCCCTGCGCCGCGCCAAGGCGGTGGGACGGCAGTACAACCTCTCCCCCACCGTCATCCTCGCCTTCGCCGACGCGCTGTTCGCCTACGTCGAGGAGTTGGAGGCGCTCTCCCGCGAGGGCTACACGGAGGTGCAGTCGCGGGCCTCGTCCGAGGTCTCGGCGGTGCGAAGACAGCTGCTGCACCTGATCCTCGCCGCGCCGCCGCTGCCCCAGGCGACCGTGTCCGGGCTGTGCGAGGCGGCCGCGTGGCCGCTGCCCGCCGAGGTGACGCTGGTCGCGCTGCGCTCCCCCGCACCCGAGCATCTGGAGGCGGGACTGGCCGGCGACGTCCTCGCGGACCTGGACATTCCGCAGCCCCATCTGCTCGTTCCGGGGGCGCTGACCACGGACCGGCTGGCGATGCTGGACGCGGCGCTGGGCGGCACGCACGCCGTCGCGGGCCTGACCGTGCCGCTCGCCCAGGCGGCCGACTCCATCCGCTGGGCGCGCCGGGTGCTCCAACTCGTCGACGAGGGGGTTGTGGCCGACGCCCCGCTGGTGAGCTGCGAGGACCATCTGGTGACGCTGTGGCTGCTGTCCGACCCGCCGCTCGTGTCCCAGCTGGCGGCCCGGGAGCTGGCGCCGCTCGACGAGTTGCCGACGAGCCGCCGCAGCCGGCTGATGGAGACCCTGCGCCTGCACATCTCCACCCGGGCGCCCGCGGAGCAGGTCGGCGAGATGCTGGGGGTCCACGCCCAGACGGTGCGCTACCGCCTGCGGAACCTGGACACGCGGCTCGGTGCCCGGCTCGCCGACCCCGACCACCGCTTCGCCCTGGAGGCGGCGCTGCGTTCGCTGCATCTGCGGGGCGGCGACCGCGCCGAGTGAGCCCTCCGGTGTCAGACCGGCAGGCGCGGCACGCTCTCGATCAGCCGGCGGGTGTAGGGATGGGCCGGGTCGCCGAGCACCTGGGCGGTGTCGCCCTGCTCGACGATCCGGCCGTGTTCCAGCACGGCGGTGCGTTCGCACAGGGAGGCGACGACCGACAGGTCGTGGGAGACCATGACGAGCGTCAGCCCCTGCTCCCGCTTCAGCTCGGCGAGCAGGTCGACGACCTTGACCCGGGTGGTGACGTCGAGCGCGCTGACGGGTTCGTCGGCGAGCAGCACCCGTGGCTCGCACACCGTGGCCCGCGCGATGGCGATCCGCTGGCGCTGACCGCCGGAGAACTCGTGCGGATAGCGGGTGGCCGCGTCGGCGGGCAGACCCACCCGCTCCAGGGCACGGACGACCTTCGGGGCGGCGCCGGCCCGGGTGTCGATGCCCAGGGAGCGCAGCGGCTCGGCGACGATCGCGGCGACGCGCCGGCGCGGGTCCAGGGAGGAGTAGGGGTCCTGGAAGACGCACTGCACGCCGCGCCGGAAGCGGCGCAGTTGGGCCCGGTCGCGCGGGGACAGCTCGGCGCCGTCGAAGCGTACGGTACCGGCGGTGGGCCGGGACAGGCCGAGCAGCAGGCGCAGCAGCGTCGTCTTGCCCGCCCCGGACTCCCCCACGAGGGCGAGGCTCCGCCCGGTCTCGACGGTGAGGGAGACGTCCTCCACGGCGTGGGCGGCGCTCCCCCGGTGGCGCAGCGCCACGTCCTTCAGCTCCAGTACGGGTGTCACCGCGGGCTCCTCAGGTCCAGGGCGGACTCCAGTGTGCGGGCGCTGGCCACGAGGTCCTTGGTGTACTGCTCGCGCGGGTTGCGGACGAGGTCGTGCACCGTGCCGTCCTCGACGGCCCGGCCGTCCTTCAGCACCAGGGCCCGGTCGGTCACCCGGGCCACCACGGCCAGGTCGTGGCTGACGAAGAGGACCGCCATCTCCCGCTCGCGGACCAGGGCATCGATCAGGTTGAGCATCTCCGCCTGCACGGACACGTCCAGGGCGGTGGTCGGTTCGTCGGCGATCAGCAGCCGGGGCGCGCAGGCCAGGGCCATGGCCAGGGCGACGCGCTGGCGCTGTCCGCCGGAGATCTCGTGCGGGAAGGCACGGGCGACGCGTTCGGGTTCGGGCAGCCGCACCTGCGCCAGCGCCTCGCGTACCGCCTCGCGCAGGGCGGCGCCCTTCAGGCCGGTGCGTCGGCCCAGGGGTCCGGCGACCTGGCGGCCCACCCGCATCAGCGGGTCGAGGGCGGTGAGCGGCTCCTGGAAGACGACGGCCGCGTCCCGGCCGCGCACGGCGGTCAGCCGCTTCTCGCGCGCGCCGACGATCTGGGTGCCGGCCAGTTCCACGCTGCCGGTGGCGGTCATGCCGTCGGGCAGCAGACCGAGCACCGCGAGCGTGGTGAGCGACTTGCCGGAGCCGGACTCGCCGATGAGGCCGAGCCGTTCGCCGCTCGCCACGCGGAAGGACAGGTCGTCGACCAGGGTCCGGCCGTCGGTGGTGCGGACCGTCAGGCCGCGGACGTCGAGGAGGGTCATGTGCGCCTCCGGCGGGTCGCCGGGTCGAGGGTGTCGCGCAGCCCGTCGGCGACGAGGTTGACCCCGATCACCAGCAGGACGAGCAGGATGCCGGGGGCCAGGGCGCCGGCCGGGGCGGTGGTGAAGGTGGCCTGCGCCTCCTGGAGCATGCGTCCCCACGAGGCGTTGGGCGGCGGCGCGCCCAGGCCCAGGTACGACAGCCCGGCCTCGGCGAGCACGGCGAGGCCGAACTGCAGGGCGAGGTTGACCACGAGGGTGGGCCAGATGTTGGGCAGGACGTGGCCGAGCACCGTGCGCGGCCAGGAGGTCCCGGAGGTGCGTGCGGCGATGATGTAGTCCTGCGCGAGGACCCGTTTGACGAGGATGCGCACCAGCCGGGCGACGACGGCGCTCTGCGCCAGGCCGATCGCGAGGACGGCGGAGGAGAGGGTCGCCGAGCGTGCCGCCACGATGAGCATGGCGAGCAGCAGGGTGGGGAACGCGATCAGGATGTCGAGGAACGCGGAGAGCGTGTCGTCGAGCCAGCCCTGCGCGAACGCGGCGAGCACCCCGAGGGTGACGCCGATCAGGGCGGCGATCAGCACCGAGCCGAGCCCCGCCTCGACGGCGATCCGGGAGCCGGTCATCACCTGGGTGAACAGGTCCCGGCCGAGTTTGTCGGTGCCCAGCAGATGTCCCGCGCCGGGCGGGGCAAGGCGCCCGCCGGAGGTGTCGTCGGACGGGTACGGCAGCCAGCACAGGGAGACGACGGCGAGCAGGGCGATGGCGCCGGCCAGGACGCAGCCGACGACGAGCGTGGCGGAGCCGCGCCGTCGCCGCGCGGTCCGCGCCGCTTTGCCGGCCCGCGCCGGTTCGAGCAGGTCGGTCCCGGTCATCGGGCGGCTCCCGTCAGTCGTCCGCGCAGCCGGGGGTCGATGATCCGCTGGACCAGGTCGGCCGCGAAACCGATGAGCAGCACGGCGAGGGTGGAGACGAACAGCACGCCCTGGATGACCGGGTAGTCGTGCTGGGAGATGCCGGTGGCGAGCATGGAGCCGAGGCCGGGCAGGGCGTACACGGACTCCACGACGACCGCGCCGAGCAGGGTGGAGGCGAGTTCGATGCCGAGGACGGAGATCACCGGCACGGAGGCGTTGCGCAGTCCGTGCCGCCACATCGCGCCCGCGAAGGACGCGCCGAGGGCGCGGGCGGTGCGCAGGTGGTCGCTGCCCAGCACGTCGAGGGTGGCGGAGCGCACGTAGCGGATCAGCGACGCGCTCATCACCAGGGCGATGGTGACGACCGGCAGCACCAGTGAGCGGACGGCGTCCGCGGGGGCGGACCAGCCGTCCTGCGGGAAGCCGCCGGCCGGCAGCCAGCCCGCGTTCAGCGCGAACACGGCGATGAAGATCATGCCGAGCCAGAACACCGGGACGGCGATGCCGAGTTGGGAGACGCCGCTGAGCAGCGCGCCGTACCAGGTGTGCCGTTTGTGGGCGGCGACGAACCCGGCGGGTACGGCGATCAGGACGGCCAGGACGAAGGCGGCGAGGGTGAGCGGCACGGTGACGTTCAGCCTGCTGGTGACCTCGGGCCCGACGGGGAGCGAGCTGACGAAGGAGGTGCCGAGGTCACCGCTCACCAGTTGCCCGAGCCAGTGGGTGAACTGCTCGGGCAGCGGCTTGTCGGAGCCGATGGCGTGCCGGGCCGCGGCGATCTGCTCGGGGCTCGCGCCCACCGAGGTGAGCGCGTTGGCCGGGTCGCCCGGGAGCAGGCGCAGCAGCACGAACAGCACGACGCTCGCCAGGGCCAGGGACACCACGAGGAAGACCAGGCGACGCAGGAGGTAGCGCGCCATCAGCCCTTCTTCTTGATGTCGTAGGCGTAGAACTGGGAGTTGAGGCCGTTGAGCGGGTAGCCGGACAGCGAGCTGTTCGCCACGACGATCTGCGGGTACAGGTACAGCCAGTCGCTGGCCGCGTCCTCGGCGGTCTTGCGGTTGACCTGCTTCAGGATCTGGGTCTGCTGGGCGGTGGTGTCGGCCTGCTCGGCCTGCTTCACCCACTGCTGGACCTGCTTGTTGTCGTAGCCCCAGTAGAAGTCGGGGTTGCCGTACCAGACGAGGTCGCGGTCGTTGACGTGTTCCTGGAGCGTCGCCGTGAAGTCGTGGTTCTGGTAGACCTTCGTGTACCACTCGTCCGGCGTGATGATGTTGATCTTGACGGTGATGCCGACCTTGGCGAGTTCCGACTTGATGAAGGTCGCGGCGGTGGGGTGCGGGTCGTAGTTCGGGGTGTCGAGGGTGAAGGAGAAGCCCTTGGCGTAACCGGCCTCGGCGAGCAGTTGCTTGGCGTGGGCCGGGTCGTAGGCGTTGACCTTGGTCAGGTCCTCGTACCAGGGGTCGGTCGGCGGCACCATCGAGCCGATCAGCTTGCCGTAGCCGCCCCAGATCGACTCCAGGAGCTTCTTCTTGTCGATGGCGTCGGTGACGGCCTGGCGGACCTTGACGTCGGTGAAGGGCTTGGCCTTGTCGTTGAAGGCGAGCAGCAGCTTGGTGGTGGAGTTCCCGTCGTTGACCTTGTAGTTCTGGTTGTTCTTGAACTGGTCGAGGGAGTCGGGCGACTGCTCGCTGGTGACGACGTCGACGGCGTTGGTCTGCAACGCGTTGTTGAGGGCCGTGGCGTCCTTGTAGTAGTGGAAGACGACTTCCTGGTTGGCGGCGGCGTCGCCCCAGTAGCCGGCGAACCGCTTCAGGCTCAGCGCGGAGCCCCGGGTCCACTTGTCCAGCGTGTAGGGGCCGGTGCCGTCCTCGGTCGTCTTCAGGTTCTTCGCCTGGGAGTCGATGATCCAGACGTAGGAGAGGTTGTAGACGAAGGAGATCGACTTCTGCGACAGCGTGACCTTGACGGTACGGGCGTCGGGGGTGGCGATGTCCTTGATCACCGTGAGGTCGCTCTTGCGGGCGGACTGGGAGGTGGGCGCGATCACCTTCTCCAGGCTGTACTTGACGTCGTCGCTGGTCAGCTGCTTGCCGCTGTGGAACTTCACGCCGTCGCGCAGGGTGAAGGTGTAGGTGAGTCCGTCGGGGCTGACCTTGTAGTCCTGGGCGAGGAGCTTGTCCACCTTGCCGTCGTCGGTGAGCTTGAACAGCCCTTCGTAGACGTTGCCGTTGAGCGCCTCGGTCACGCCCTGGCCGCCGCCCGCGGTGTTGTCGAGGTTCTGCGGCTCGTAGAGCGAGCCGATGTTGACGGTGGCGTTCTTGTTCCAGGAGCCGCCGGAGGCGCTGCCGCCCGAGCCCGAGCCGCCGCACGCGGTCAGGGTCAGGGCGAGGGAGGCGGCGGTCGCGGTGGCGTACAGGGAGGTCTTCTTGATGTTCACGGTGTGTGGGCCTTCGGACTGCGATGCGGGCGGGTTGCGGGTCAGTGCTGTGCGGGGAAGCCGTCGCGGAAGACGGGGCGCTGCTCACCGGCCTCGACGGGCAGGTGGAAGCGGTTCTGCCGCGGCGGCATCGGACAGTTGTACTGATCGGAGAATCCGCAGGGCGGCACGAAGGCGCGGTTGAAGTCGAGCAGGACGCGGTGCTCGTCCGCCGTCCGCTGCACGAACAGGAAACGGCCGGCGCCGTAGGTGGTGTCCCCGTTGGTGGGGTCGCCGAAGACGAGCAGCAGGGTGCCGTCGTCGTCGAAGGCGCTGAGGGTGTACTCGCGGCCGTCGACGGTGAGGGTGATGTCGCCGGGGACGACGAGGTCTCGGGTGCCGCCGTTGTCCCGGATGTGCTCGAAGGGCACCTGCCGGGCGCCGGGCACGGGGGTGTAGACGGCGTGCAGCACCCAGGCGGGGTCGTACGGGAAGGCGTCGACCCGGTCGAAGTGGCGGACGGCCGGAGAGTCGGCGTCCCAGAAGCGCAGGCCGTGCTCGGGCGCGCCGGTGACGAGGTCGGTCCGCTGGAGTGTGGTCACCGTCACGGTGTCCGGCCGGCCCGCCCGGGCCCGCTCCGCGTCGGGGTGCTCACCGGACGGGAGCCAGCGGGTCTCGACAAGTGCGAGGTTCCCGGTCGGCGCGGTGAGGGCCCGGCGACGCTCGGCGCGCCAGGCGTCCCACCGCGCGACGGCATCGGTGTCGGGCTGGTCGGGTGTGGCAAGGGACACGGTGGGACTCATTCAGGTAGCACGGACGGCGGCCGCACACCGCGGACGTCACGCTGCGCGATTGGGTGGCCAAAGCATGCCCTTTATCTGTCATAAGAGGATCTAATGTCAAATGCCGCTGACACATGCTGAGACGGCGGCCTCCCACCGGCCCTGGCCACCGGTCCCCCACCCGTCCACGGCGGCGGCCGGCTCACCCGTCCACGGCGGCGGTCCGCTCACCCGTCCATGGCGGCGGTCCGCTACCCGCGCGCCCGCAGCGCGGGCAGTACGGTCTCCGCGACCCGGTGGGCCTCCTCCAGCAGCGGGTTGCCCGACAGGATGAAGGTGTCGACGCCCAGGTCCTCGTACTCCTTCAGCCGCTCCACGACCTGGGCGGCCGAGCCGACCACGGCGGTGCCGGGGCCCGGTCGGAACAGGCTCATGCCCGGCCAGAGATTCGGATGCGTCTCCAGTTCCCGGGCCCGAGCGGGCACCCGGCCCCCGTGCTGGCGGAACTGGCGCTGCCAGCCGACGCCGTCCTCCCCGGCCCGGCCACCGAGCTGCCGGGCGTAGGTCGCCTCGCTGGTGACGTCGAGCAGCCGGTCGGCCGCGGCCCATGCCTCGTCCTCGGTGTCCCGGACGATCAGGTGCAGCCGCAGTCCGATGCGCAGCGTCCGCCCGTACGCCGCCGCCCGCTCCCGGACCCGGTCCAGCTTCTCCTTGAGCAGGTGCGGCGGCTCGCCCCAGGTCAGATAGACGTCCACGTGCTCGGCCGCCATCTCGATGCCCGGCTGCGACGAACCGCCGAACCACAGCGGGACGTGCGGCGACTGCACCGGCCGCAGATCGCCGAAGGAGGCGCCCGCGCCCTTGAGGTCGTAGAAGCGTCCCTGGTGGTCGAAGACCTCACCGGCGGTGAGCCGTTTCACGATCGACCAGTACTCGGCGCTCAGCGCGTAGCGCTCGTCGTGGTCGACGGTGAGGCCGTACTCGCGCAGTGTCCGCGTCGAGCCGTTGACGACGTTGAAACGCAGCCGGCCGCCGAAGAGGGTGTCGAAGGTGAGCGCCATCTTGGCCAGCAGGGTCGGGGAGATCAGGCCGGGGTGGACGGCGAGCAGCGGCTGGAAGCGGGTGCTGGTGGCGGCGGCCAGCGCGCTGCCGAGCGGCCACACGTCGTACAGGTCGGTGGCGAGCAGCGCGCCGCTGAAGCCGAGGCGTTCGACGGTGCCCGCGAGCTGCTGGAGGTAGCCCAGGTCGACCGGGCGGCGCCCGGCGGGCTCCCAGGGGTAGGCGCCCTCGCGCGGAATGATGTACCAGAGGAACTCGGATGCCATGGCCGGCTCCTCCCTGTCAGGCGCGCCGCGCGACGGCGTCGGCGACCGTCACGGGGCGTTCGATGAATCCGGTGCGGACGAAGACGTCCGCCGCCTGCTGCTGCTCGGCGAGGAAGTCCTCGCTCACGTCCTCGATGCGCCAGGGCAGGGCGCGCAGCGCGGTCTCCCAGTCGTCGACGCCGCCGCCCTGGTGGTCGGCGGCGATGGCGGCGGCCTCGCGCGGGTGGGCGGCGGCCCAGGCGTCCGCGCGGCGCAGCGCCCGCAGCAGGGCGGCGACGACCTCGGGCCGCCGCTCGGCCACCTCCCGGCGGGTGAAGAACACCGACCGGTCGGTGATGACGTCACCGGTGCGCACCAGGACCCGGACACCGCCGGTGCGCAGCGCGGCGGCCAGCTGCGGTCCCTGGGCGACCCAGGCGCCGAGCGCGCCGGACCGCAGCAGCCGCTCACTGTCCGGGCCGCCGCGCTCGGCGGTGATGTCGGTGGCGTACGACAGTCCCGCGTCGTCCAGCGCCTTGGCGACCAGGTGGGTCTGCCAGGACCCGATCGCCAGGTGCACGGTGGTGCCCTTGAGGTCGGCGACGGTGCGCGCGGGGCTGTCCGCTGCCACCAGCAGGGCGCCGTGGTCCGGGCGTGGGGCCGACACGGCGGCGTAGACGATGTCGTGCCCGGCTGCCTGCGCGGTGACCGGCGGGGTGGATCCCGTGCCGCCGAAGTCAATCAGTCCCTCGGTGAGGAGCTGTCCGGTGCGCACGCCGTCGGTGTAGGCGTGGAAGGCGACGCTCTCGCCCACCGCGGCGAGTTCCTCGGCGGCGTGGTCGAGGCGGGAGAGGTAGTAGAGGGTGGGGTTGCTGTTGTGGACACCGATGGTGATGGTCATTCAGATCGCTCCTGTGGCAGTGGAGTTGACGGCGGTCCCGGTCGGCTGGACGCCGAGGTCGGTCAGCAGGCGGCGACGCAGGGCGAGGCAGGCCGGGTCGCCGAGGTCGCGGGGCCGGGCGGCGGTGACGGGTTCGTCGGTGACGAGCCGCCCCGCGCGCAGGACGCAGACGCGGTCGGCGAGCCGTACGGCCTCGTCCACGTCGTGGGTGACGAGCAGGACGGCCGGCCGGTGGGCGCGGCACAGCTCGCCGACCAGGTCCTGCATGCGCAGCCGGGTCAGTGCGTCGAGTGCGGCGAACGGCTCGTCGAGCAGCAGCAGTTCCGGTTCCCGCACCAGGGCGCGGGCGAGTGCGACGCGCTGTGCCTCGCCGCCGGAGAGGGTGGCGGGCCAGGATCGGGCGTGCCCGGCCAGGCCGACTTCGGCGAGCGCGCGGCGGCCGCGCCCGGTCTCGGTGCGCGGCAGGGCCACGGTCACGTTGGCCAGGACCCGCTTGGACGGGACGAGCCGCGGCTCCTGGAAGACGATGGTGCGCGCCCGCGGCACCAGGACCTCGCCCGCGTCGGCGCCGTCCAGGCCGCCGAGGATGCGCAGCAGGGTGGTCTTGCCGCTGCCGCTCGCGCCCAGCAGGGCCACGAACTCCCCCCGCCGGACGGTCAGATCGAGCCCGTCGAGCACGGCTCGCTCCCCGAACACCCGGCGCAGTTCTTTGACCTCGACGGCGGTGGTCATCGGCGTGCCCCCTTCCACGGCATCAGCAGGCGCTCCAGCAGCCGCACCAGGGCGTCGGCGAACAGGCCGAACAGGCCGTAGACGAGGATGCAGACCGCGAGGACGTCGGTCCGGGCGTAGCTCTGCGCCTGTGCCATCAGGTAGCCGATGCCGGCGGTCGAGTTGATCTCCTCCGCGGCGATCAGGGCGATCACGCTGAGGGTCATGGACAGCCTGAGCCCGGCGAGCAGCGAGGGCAGCGCGCCCGGCAGGACGACCTCGCGCACGATCGCGAAGCGGCCCATCCCGAAGCTGCGCATCGCCTCCAACAGCCTGGGGTCGGTGGCCCGCACCCCGCTGGAGGTGGAGACGTACATGGGGAAGGTGGTGGCGACGGCGATCAGTACGATCTTCGCGATCTCGGTGATCCCGAACCAGACCATGAACAGCGGAACGAGGGAGAGGAACGGGACGGCGCGCAGCGTCTGGAGCGAGGAGTCCAGGAGTTCGTCGCCCAGCCGGGTGAAGCCGGTGACGACACCGAGGACCAGGCCGACGGTGATCCCGATGAGCAGGCCGGCGCCGGCGCGGGTGAGCGAGGTGGTGAGCGCGTCGGGCAACTGGCCGTTGCCCCACAGCTCGCCGACGGCGCGCAGCACGTCGGCGGGTGAGGCCAGCACGTCCGGGGTGAGCACCCCGGTGGCGGAGGCGATCCACCACAGCAGGAGCAGGGCCACCGGTCCGAGCGCCCGGACCGTCAGGGTGAGGGCGCGCGGGCGGGGGCGGCGGACGACGGCCCGCGGCGTCACCAGGCCCCCGCCCGCCGGCCGCGCGGCGGCCCGGGAGGTGAGCGTGTCGTCGGCGGCCGTCATGACAGCTTCGTCACGTCGATCACGTACGGGGTGACGTCGACCTCGGTCGGGGTGACCTTCTGGTCGGCGTAGAAACGCGCGACCTCCTGGAAGCGCCTGACGTCCGCGTCGGTGACGGGCTCGACGGTGCCGTCCTTGCCGGTGTAGTCGATCTGGACCTGCTTCGCCGCACCGGTGAGCGCCTGGGGGCCCGCGTCGGTGTTGACGTTCAGGTAGGCGGCCGGGTCCTGCTTCTCCTTGACGCTGCCGTCGTGGAGGTAGGCGTAGAGGGCCTTGACGACGTCGGGGTGCTGATCGGCGAATCCCGTGCGGACGGCGGTGAGGCTGTAGTTGTCGGAGCCGATCTGCTGTCCGTCGGTGAGGAAGTGGGCCTTGCCGCCGCCGACCTCGGCGACGGAGTACGTTGCCCACGACGCCCAGGCGTCGACCTGGCCCGCGTTGAAGACGGCGGCGGTCTGGTCGGCCTGGAGATAGACGCGCTCGACCCGGTCCGCCGGTACGCCCGCCTTGTCGAGTGCCTTCAGCAGCAGGTACTCGCCGGTGCCGCCCTGGTTGACGGCGACCTTCTTCCCGACGAGGTCCTGCACGCGGTCGATGCCGGAGCCGTTCTTGACGAGGATGCCCTCGCCCACCGGGTCGGGGGCGGTGGCGGTGAAGAACTTGAATCCGGGGTTCTGCTGCAAGGAGGTGATGCCGGAGGTGATGGAGCCGATGGCGATGTCCAGTTTGTCAGCGTTCATGGCCTGCGCGGCGGGCGCGAAGGGGCCCGCGCTGCCGGTCCAGGCGACCTTGGCGCCGACCTTGGCCAGCGCCTTGGCGAGCGAGCCGTCCTTCTTGCCCAGGGCGAGCACCCCGGAGTTGCCGGGATCGGGGATGCGGACGGTGACGGACGTGTCGGCGCCGTCGGTGGTGTCGGCCTGCGAGGTGCCGCAGCCGGTGAGGAGGGTGAGCGCGGTGACGGCGGCCAGGGCGGCGGGAACGGTACGGGCGAAGCGCATGGCGGGTCCTACGTGTCGGTGGAGGCGGGGGCGGACGGGGTGGGCGATGTCTCGGCGAGGCGCCGCCGGGCACGGCGCAACGGCTCGGGGTCGGCCCAGGCCCGTACGTCGACGGGTGCGGGCAGGAAGCCGTGGGCGCGCAGGGCCGCCTCCTGCCGGGCGAGGAGCGCGAGCCGGTCGTCCGACAGGTCCGGATGCAGGGTGCGGTGGGTGCCGGGCCGGTAGGCGCCGTGCACTCCGTCCGCGCCCGCGCCGGTCTCGGCGCCGAGGATGCGGGCGACCTCCGCGGGCTGCCCGGCGGCCCAGTCGGCGGCCCGCAGCAGGACCGTGAGGAACCGGTCGACGAGGTCGGGGTGATCGTCCAGGAGGCTTTGGTGGACGGTGATGGGGCGCGGTGTCCCGTTGTTCACCCGGTGCGTGCGGTCGGGCAGTTCGTCGAGTTCGACGGCGACCTCCGCCCCGGCCCGCCGGGCCGCCTCGACGGCGACGGCTCCCTTGACGTAGACCGCGTCGACGTCGCCGCGGACGAGCGCGGCCAGTTCCGCGGCCCACTGTCCGCGGTGTCCGTCGGCGGGTACGTCGATCGGCACCGCGTCGGCCAGGCCGTATCCGGCGGAGGCGAGCGCCCCCTCGAAGCCGCGCAGGGCCATGGCGCGCCAGAAGTCGATGGGAACGGAGTGCCGGGGCAGGGCCAGCCGCCGTCCGCGCAGCGCCGCGGCGCCCCGGATGCCGGAGCCCGGCGCGACGAGCACCGTCTGCCGCTCCTCGATCCAGGTGAGGCCGATCAGCCGGGTCGGCTCTCCGCGGGACCGCGCCCACAGGGCGGGGACGTTGCCGCCCTCGCGGAGGAGTGCGGGCAGTTCGTGCGTGTAGTGGGTGCGCCGGGCCGCGGCGTCCACGTCGGCGGCGCTCTCCTGAAGAGAGCGGACGGTGATGCCGTCCGGGGCGAACTCCCGCGACAGCCACTCCCGGTCGGCGGCGATGCCGGTCGCGGTGGGCACGGGACAGCGGGTGAACCACAGGGTTTCGGGCAGGGCTGGGTGCGTCATGGACTCTTCCCTGGATCGGGCGGGCGCCCCGTAGGGGGCGCGGAGGCGGCGGGCGCGCGGTCCGGGGACCGCGGGCGGGACGCCCGGCCGGGACGGCCGGGCACAGGGTGGACGGACCGGTCGCGCGACGGGGAGGGGCGGGACGGCCGCCGAGGGGCGGACAGGCGCGGCCGGGACGGCCGTGGACGGACGGATCAGGCGCAGGCGGGCCGGGCGCGGTGACCGGTCCCCGCTCTCGCGGCGGGGTCCGCGTCGCCCGGGGCGGTGGTGCGGCGGGTCAGCGACAGACCGCGCTGGAGACGCGCCCCAGGTCGATGTGGCGGCGCGTGGTGAAGGCGGGCGGAGCGGCGGTGGCGTGCATCGCTCGGCTCCCTTCGAGGTCGTCCGCCGGACCTGACCGGCGCGGTGCCCGCAGCCTGACACGGCCGAAAGCCACCGGGCAAGCCGCTTGCCACCATGTGGGAACGAGCGTGAACAGACTGTTTCAGCAGGTCATGGCCGTGCGTTGGGGTTGCCGCGATGTGGCAGGGTCGGAGCTGTCGGACGCCCCTGGCGCCCGGGAGAGGACGTGCGGTGACCCAGACCCCCGTCGCGGGCGCGCAGGCGGTGCGACGCGCGCTGGACATCCTGCACTGCTTCCACGACAACGCCCCCGACCTGAGCGCCTCCGAGATCGCCCGGCGGCTGCGCCTGTCGACGTCCACGGCCCACCGGCTGGCCCGCACGCTGCTGGGCGCCGGTTTCCTGGAGCAGGACCCGCGCACCGCCCGCTACCGGCTGGGGCCCGCCGTCACCGAACTGGGCCGGCTGTCGTACCACCAGCGCGGGCTCCATCTGGCCTCGCCCGAACTGGCCGACCTGGCCCGGCGCACCGGGGCGACCGCGGACCTGGCGCTGCGCAGCGGACCGTACGCGGTCATCGTGGCGGGCGGGTCGGTCACCCCGAAAGTGGGACTGCGCCGGCCGCTGCATTCGACGGCGCTCGGCAAAGTACTGCTGGCCTGGCCGCGGCCGGGCGAGGGCGGCGCCGAGTCGCTGCCGCCGCTGCGCGCGTTCACCGACCGCACCATCGTCCGGCCCGACCTGCTGACGGCCGAGCTGGCACGGGTGCGCGACCGGGAGCACGCGGTCAACGACGGCGAGTCCGCCCAGGGCGTCCGCACCCTGGCCGTGCCGGTCCTGGACCGCACGGACGCGGCACGCTTCGCCCTCGCGGTGCGGGGCACGCCGGACCTGATCACCGCCGAGACCACGGAGTGGTTCCTCGATCAGGCGCGTGCCTGCGCGCGGGCGCTGGAGGTGCTGCTGCTGCCGCCCGCGCAGCGCCACGCCGGCACCCGCTGACCACGCGCGGGCCGGCGCGGCCCTCACTGGTTGGGGTCGATGAGGTGGGGCACGACCCGGGTGAGCCTCAGCACGCCCCACAGGATCAGCAGGGCCCCCGCCAGCTCCGGCAGCAGCCACCAGCCGGTACGGACCTCCTCTCCGAACAGCGTCACCCCGAGGAACAGACTCATGGTCGCGTCGCCGATGGTCAGCGCGGGCTGCGAGGCGATCAGCGCGCCGGCCTGGAGGGAGTTCTCCAGCAGCAGCACGGCGCCGATGCCGGCCAGCGCGAAGCCGTAGGTCTGCCAGGTCCGCAGGAAGGCGGGGAACCCGGCGTGGGCCAGCACCCCGGTGGCCGATTTCATCAGGGCGGCGGTCAGGGCGTTGCCGATCGCGGCGGCCAGGGCGAGCGTCGCCGCGCGGCACAGGGAGGAATGCGTCGAGCGGGCCAGCACGACGGCGACGGTGATGGCGCCCAGGGTCAGGGCCAGCACGGGCAGCCAGCGGACCATGGACGCCTGGTCGCGTGCGCCCGAGGGCGCCGCGGCGGCCAGGACGAGGGCGAGCCCGCCGACCATGCCGGAGACCGCCCACCACCCGGCGGCGGACAGCCGGCGGTGCATCAGCCGGGCCGCAACGAGCAGGGCGAACGGCAGTTCCAGGATGAACAGCGGCTGGACCAGGGCCAGGGGCCCGTTGACCAGGGCCAGGGCCTGGAAGATCGCGGCACCGGCGACACCGGCGATACCGATCGACCAGGCGGGGCGGCGGACCAGGGCGATCATCAGGCCGAGCCCGCCGCCCCGCGACACCGCGGAGGCCGCCTTGCGCTGGAACGCCGTTCCCACGGCATTACTGGCGGCCCCCATTACGGCACAGGCGACGGCGAGCACGATCACACCTCTACAATGCCTCGCCTTTCCGATTACGTCTGCGACGCCGGTCACCGGGCGCGGCGCCCGGCGGGCGCGCCCGGGGCCGTTTCACCTGGTCAGGGCGGGAACACGGCGGAGGCCGCGCGGGGTGGAGCAGCGCACGCACAGGTGCGTCGCCGTGGCGGGCCCGAGGCACCCCGAGGGCCGGGGCGGCAGGAAGAGGAGGGCTCCGCTCCGCCGCCCGTCGTCCGCACGGCCCCGGGATCCGGGCCGCCGATCGTCCCGGCGCCCGGCCCGGACCGTGGGCCGGGCCGAGCCGAGTCGGTCCCGGCCCGCGAAGACCCGGGGCCCGAGCCCACCGGCCCGCGAGGACCGACGGCGCTCACGGACGTGGGCGAGGGTCCTGGCGAGCGGCCACTCACCGCCCCCGGCCGGCAGGCCGGAGACAGCCGGAACCCCGGGCCGCCGGCCGACGGTGGGACCTTGTCGGTGGCCGGCGGTGCGCACCTTGCCGCCGGCCGTTGGTGCGCACCTTGCCGGTGGCCGACAGTGCACACCTTGCCGGTGGCCGACAGTGCACATCTTCCCGGTGGTCGGCGCGTGCGATGTCACCGGCCGGGTCTTCGAGGCCCGAGGCCGCGGGCTGGACGATCGGGGTCATGGACGGCCGGCGGTGGGGACCATGGACCCCGTCCGCCGCCCGCCGGTGGCGGCCCGCCAGGACCGGTCCCTCGGTGGGCGGACCGCTCGCGCGGGCGACCGCTCCGGCTCCGGTCCGTGCCACCTGATGCCCCGGCACACCTCGTCCGTCCCCTGACACCCCGCGGCGCACTCCGTCGGTCGGCGGTTCGAACGCCCCGCTCCGCTACGAACGCGTCCGGGAGGCGAAGAAGAGGACACCGAGGTTACTTCCGGCGAACGGTTCGGGTAACGCTTGGTACTTGAGCCCGACAGCGTCTTGTTGCGCCCTATCTACGCGCGTATCTTTTCTGCCGGTTCACAACCC
The DNA here is from genome assembly GCF_042268025.1 of Streptomyces sp. NPDC056161. Lineage (NCBI taxonomy): Bacteria > Bacillati > Actinomycetota > Actinomycetes > Kitasatosporales > Streptomycetaceae > Streptomyces > Streptomyces sp. NPDC056161. Next base: position 43,160 of record NZ_JBHJUV010000028.1, on the reverse strand, counting down.
GTCTGCCACCTCCCACGGTTCAGTCGCGACTTTTCCGATTCCTGCACGAAAGAGCCCACGTGTCTGCACACATACCGTTGAGCCTGCGCGGCAGAGGCGCCAAGGCCGGCCTCATCGCCCTTCCTCTCGGCATCGCCGGATCGCTGCTCGCCCTCCCCCTCACCGCCCAGGCGGCGCCGTCACCGGACGCCGTCATCTCCGAGGTCTACGGCGGCGGCGGCAACTCCGGAGCCTCCCTCACCAACGACTTCATCGAGCTGGGCAACGCCGGTTCCGCGCCGTTCGATCTGAGCGGCTGGTCCGTGCAGTATCTGAGCGGCTCGCCCACCGCAAGCACCAAGTGGCAGGTCACCCCCCTGACGGGGGCCGTCCCCGCGGGCGGCAGCTACCTGGTCCAGGAGGCGAAGGGAGCGGCGGGTGACACCGCCCTGCCCACCCCGGACGCCACCGGCACCATCGCCATGTCGGCGACCAGCGGCACGGTCGCGCTGGTCCACTCGACCACCGCGCTCACCTGCCTGACCGCCGCCGACTGCGCGGCCGACACCACCGTGAAGGACCTGGCCGGCTTCGGCACCGCGGTGGTCCGCGAGGGCAGCCCCGCCACCGGCGCGGGCAACACCACCTCCGTGGCGCGCGGTGCCGCGCTCACCGACACGGACGACAACTCGGTGGACTTCACCGGCGGGACGCCGAGCCCCCGCAACTCCGCCGGCGACGGCGACAGCGGCGACCCGACGCCCACCCCGTCGCCCACCGACACCGCCCCGGGCAGCCTGCGCATCCACGACATCCAGGGCACCACCCGGATCTCCCCGCAGAACGGCAAGTCCGTCACCAACGTGCCCGGCGTGGTGACCGGCGTGCGCTCCACCGGCTCGAAGGGCTACTGGATCCAGGACCCCGAGCCGGACCAGAACCCCGCCACCAGCGAGGGCATCTTCGTCTTCACCGGCTCCGCCACCCCGCTCGTCAAGGTCGGCGACTCGGTGCTGGTGTCCGGCAAGGTGAGCGAGTACTACCCCGGTGGCCAGAGCAGCGGCGCCCAGTCCGTCACCGAACTGACCGGCCCGAGCGCGGTCGTGCTCTCCGCCGGCAACAAGCTGCCGGCGGCGGAGGTCGTCGACGCGGGCACCATCCCCGAGACCTACGCGCCCGAGGTCCCCGGCGGCAACATCGAGCCGGAGCAGCTCGCGCCCGGCAAGTACGCGCTGGACTGGCTGGAGTCCCGTGAGGGCATGCTGGTGCAGATCGGCGACTCCCGCGTGGTCGGCGCCTCCAACGCGTACAACGAGACCTGGATCACCACGAAGCCCAAGGAGAACCCGACTCCGCGCGGCGGCACCATCTACCAGGGGTACGACGAGCCCAACTCGGGCCGTCTGCTGGTCGCCCCGCTCACCGGCGACCCGCTGCACGCCGACGTCGGCGACACGCTGACCGGCACGACCGCGGGCCCCGTGGACTACGGCACCTACGGCGGCTACAGCATCCAGGCGACGCAGGTAGGCACCGTCAAGAGCGGCGGCATCAAGCCGGACGTGGCGAAGAAGGGCAAGTCGAACGAGCTCTCGGTCGCCACGTACAACGTGGAGAACCTCGACCCGACGGACCCGCAGAGCAAGTTCGACCGGCTCGCCGAGGGCGTCGTCAAGAACCTGGCGGCCCCGGACATCGTGAGCCTGGAGGAGATCCAGGACGACAACGGCGCCAAGGACGACGGCACGGTCTCGGCCGGCAAGACGATGGCGCAGTTCATCGCGGCCATCGAGAAGGCCGGCGGCCCGACGTACGCCTGGCGCTCCATCGACCCGGTCAACGACCAGGACGGCGGCGAGCCGGGCGGCAACATCCGCAACGTCTTCCTGTTCAACCCGGCGCGCGTCAGCTTCGTCGACCGGCCGGGCGGCGACTCCACCACCGGTGTCCAGGCCGTCAGCGACGGCAAGAAGGGCGTAGAGCTCTCGGTCTCGCCGGGCCGGATCGACCCCACCTCCGACGCCTGGAAGAGCAGCCGCAAGCCGCTGGTCGGCGAGTTCGTCTTCCGTGGCGAGCAGGTCTTCGTGGTCGGCAACCACTTCAACTCCAAGGGCGGCGACCAGCCGGTGCACGGCGCGCAGCAGCCGCCGGTCCTCGGCTCCGAGACCCAGCGCACCGCTCAGGCGCAGGAGGTCAACACCTTCGTCCGCAGCATCCTCGCCAAGGACAAGAAGGCCAAGGTCGTGGTGCTGGGCGACCTGAACGACTACCAGTTCTCCAAGCCGCTGAAGACGCTGACCTCCGGTGGCGTCCTCAACGACCTGATCAACACGCTGCCCGCCGACGAGCGGTACAGCTACGTGTACGACGGCAACTCGCAGACCCTGGACCACATCCTGGTCTCGCCGGCCGTCAAGCGGCCGGACTACGAGGTCGTCCACATCAACGCCGAGTTCGCCGACCAGACGAGCGACCACGACCCGCAGGTGGTCCGCATCAAGTAGGGACTCCGTCGAGCGGCGGTTCCGTCGAGGGGGGTCCGTCGAGCGGGGGTTCCGCGCCGTTCGGACACCGCGGACGATGTGTGGCGCGCACCCGGGCCGGGGGGCGCCCCCCCAGTGTGGGGCCGGCACGCCCCGCCCCCTCGGCCGCCCCGGGGGCGGCCCCGTTTAGGTGCGGCACCCCGGAGGGGCGCGGGCCGCGCGCCCCGCGGGCGGGCGGGGGGGCGGGGGCGGGGGGCCGGGCGGGGGGGGGGCCCGCGCGGTGCGCCCCCCGCGGCGGTGGGGGGGCGCGCCCGGGGGCGGGGGCCCGCCACACATGTGTCGGACGGGAAGGACCGGCCGCTTCGCCGGACCGGGGTCCGGCACGGTATCGGTCCGGCACCCGTCAGGGCCGCTGCCGGCGCTCCGAGGTGGGCGGTACCGGCTTGGACCGCTGCGGACCCGCGGCCACCTGCTCGGGGTCGAGGATCTGGTCTCCGTAGAGGTCCTGGAGCCAGTTGGTCTGGTAGATGGTGTCGAGGTAGCGCTCGCCGAGGTCCGGGGCGATGGCGACCGCGGTGAGGCCGGGCGTCCCGTGCTCGTCCAGCCAGTCGGACGCGCCGCTGACCACCGTGCCGGTGGAGCCGCCGAACAGGAAGCCGCGTCTGGCCAGTTGGTGGCAGGTGCGGATGGTGTCCGCCTCCTCGACCCAGATGACCTCGTCCACCAGGGACTCGTCGAGCAGCGGCGGGCGCATGCTCATCCCCAGGCCGGGGATCATCCGGCGGCCCGGCTTGCCGCCGAAGGCCACCGAGCCCGCGCTGTCCACGGCGACGATCCGCACGGGCCGGTGCCAGTGCCGGAAGTAACGGGCGCAGCCCATCAGGGTTCCGGTGGTGCCCGCGCCGACGAACAGCACGTCGAGCCGTGGGAACTGACAGGCGATCTCCGGCGCCGTACGGTGGTAGTGCGCCCGCCAGTTGCCCGGGTTGGTGTACTGGCTGAGCCACACGTAGCGGTCGTCGGAGGCGCACAGCGCACGGACGTAGTCGATCCGCGCGCCGAGGAAACCGCCGTTGGCGTCGGTGTCCGCGATGACGTGCACCTCGCTGCCCAGCGCCTCCATCAGGAGCCGGGTGGAGAGGTTGCAGCGGGAGTCCGTCACGCACAGGAACCGGTAACCCTTGCTGGCGGCGATGATGCTGAGGGCCACGCCGAGGTTTCCCGAGGAGGACTCGACCAGCGTCGAATCCTGCATCAGGATGCCGTCACGCTCGGCGGCCTCCACCATCTCCACCGCGGCCTTCAACTTGATCGAGCCCGCGAAGTTGAAGCCCTCGCACTTCAGGTAGAGGGAACGCCCGAGGGTCGGCTGCAGATCGACGTAGAGCTGGCCTTCGTTGAAGGCGTGGGGAGCGGATATGACGGGCACGGTTGACCTCCTGGTGCCAGGGCTGAGGGGAAGGGCGTCAGCCGTACCGGCGCAGGTCGTGGAAGAAGTCGTCGATGAGGCGGAGGTGACCCGCCTGGGCTGCCTGGTCGTAGACGAACTTGCCGACGGCGAGGTCGAGGACGCCGAGGCCGAACGGCGAGAAGATCACCGTGCGGTCGGCCGGCGGGAGGACCCGCTTGCACATGACGTCGTCGAGGGTGCCGTTCAGGAAGTCGCGGTTTCCGGTGAGCTGTTCGGCCAGGTGGGGGGACGTGTCGGCCTTCAGGCAGTGGTCGACGTCGTCGACGAAGTTCGCCGCGCCGAGCAGGACCTCGGGGGCGAGGTCGCGCAGCGACACGTGCAGGACCAGCGGGTGGTGTGCGAACAGGCCCTGGTCGGTGATGTGCGGGGTGCCGGCCACGGTGGCGAAGACCACCAGGTCGCTGGAGCGGATCAGTTCCTCGGGTCGCTCGTGGACGGTGATCTCCCCGGTGGCGCCGGACTGCTTCAGGTAGCCGCAGAACCCGGCGGCGCTGTCGGTGGACAGATCGTGCACGCCGACCGACTCGAAGGTCCAGCCGGTGCCCGCGAGGAAGGTGTGGATGTAGCGGGCGATCAGTCCGGTGCCGAAGAACCCGATGCGGGTGGGCCGGGACCGGCCCCGGCTGAGCCGGTCGGCCGCCAGCGCGGCCGACGCCGCGGTCCGGGTCGCACTGATGATGGAGCTCTCCAGGCAGGCGAACGGGTACCCGGTGTCGTGGTCGTTGAGGATGAGGACCGCGGAGGCCCGGGGCAGCCCCGACGCCACGTTCTCCGGGAAACTGGAGATCCACTTCAGGCCGTCCACCTGGGCCGGTCCGCCGACCGAGGCCGGCAGCGCGATGATGCGCGCGGAGGGACGGTCGGCGAAACGCAGGAAGTACGACGGCGGGTTGACCGTGTCCCCGGCGCCGTGCAGCCGGTAGGTCTGCTCGACCAGTTCCACGATCTCCTTCTCGCGCCCGGCGAGGGCCTGCTGCACCTGGGCTCCGGAGATCACCGCGAAGCCCGGAACGTGCGCCGCCCCGGTGGTGGCCCGCCGCGCGTCGGGGGACAGGAGGTTCGTCATCGCCTGCTCGCTTCCGGGGTCGGGACGCAGTCGGTCAGCCGCCGGGGCTCGGCCATGGAGACCAGCACCTGGCGTTCTCCGGTGTACGGCTCCCTGCTGTGCGCGGTGCGTATGTTGTCCACGAGCAGCACGTCGCCGGCCTGCCAGGGCTCGCGCCGGGTCAGCTTCTCGTAGGTGCTGTTGAGCTGTTGCACGACGTCCTCGCCGATGGCGGAGCCGTCGCCGTACCGGGTGTTGAACGGCAGCCCGTCCGCGCCGTACTCCTCCACCAGGTACTCACGCACCTCGGGGGCGAGCGTCCACTCGTTGAGGAAGGCGATCTGGTTGAACCAGCAGCGCCGTCCGGTGACCGGGTGGCGGACCACGGCACTGCGCAGTTGCCGGGTGTGCAGGGAGCCGTCCGGCTGCCAGGTGAAGTCGATGGCGTGGGCGCGGCAGTAGCGTTCGACGGCGGCGCGGTCGTCGGTGCCGAAGGACTCCGCGAGGGACGCCCCGATCTCGTCGTTGTAGCTGCGGGTGAGCAGCCAGCCCTCGCGTTCGAAACGCTCGCTGAGTTCCTCGGGCAGCGCCCGCAGGACCTGTTCGGCGTCGGCCACCGCGGTCGCCCCGCCCTCACCGGGCGGGATCAGGCACGCGAACAGCATCAGGCCGGGGACCTCCAGCGAGTAGCTCAGTTCGTGGTGCATGCACATCGGCTGGTTGGCCGGCCAGGTCGAGGAGGAGTACAGCCCCGGGCTGTACGTCTCCCGGGGGGCGAATGCCTCCCGCTCGGTCATCAGGCCGCCGGCGAGGCCCGCGAAGACGGCGCCGACCTGGTCCGGCGTGCCCGGACCCAGACCGCGGACCAGCAGCGCACCGTGCTCGGTGACCTGCGCGCGCAGCGCGTCGCGGTACTCGGCCGCCCAGCTGGATGGGTCGGCGGGGGTGTTGACGCGCAGGATCGGAGGGCGGTCCGGCGCCAGCTCCACGTCGAGCGGTGGTGCCAGGGGTGAGGACGACATCTCGGTTTCCTTTCGCTTGCCCCGGTGGGGGCGGTGGGGGCTCAGGAAGAGGCCAGTGGTGCGGTGGCACCGAGGACGGCCCGAGCCGCTTCGGCCGGCCGGGTTCGCTGGAAGTGGTGGCCGCCGTCGGGGAGTTCGTGCAACTCCACCTGTTCGGCCAGCAGCTGCCAGGCGCGGTGTCGGTCGGGTTCGCCGGCCGTGTTCGGGTCGTCGGCGGCCATGACCACGGTCACCGGCGCGGCCAGCTTGCGCTCCGGCGGGGTCTCCAGGGCGTCGGCGAAGTAGTGGTGCGCGCTCACGCAGTCGTGGCGGTAGGCGGCGGCCACGCGTTCGGCGTGCCGGGCGTTCAGCTCGGCGAGTTCGGGGTAGCCGCTGTCCGCGGTCAGCCGCTTGACGATCTCGGCGTCGCTCAGCTCCGTCAGCTCCCGGGCGGCGGCACGCCGTTCCGCGGCGGTGCAGGGCAGCTGAGCGGCGAGGAACACCCGGGCGACGTCCACGCCGCGTTCCTCCAGCAGCCGGGCCGTCGCCATCGCCGCGGCCGCGCCCGCGGAGTGGCCCCACAGCATGACCCGGGTGGGCCCGCGCGCGACGATCTCGTCGGCGGCCCGCTGGGCCACCCGGGCGAGCGGCGCGAACGGCTCGGCGTGGGCGGCGAGGTCGTGGCCGGGCAGTTCCACGGCGTGGACCGCCGTACCGCCGCCGGCCAGCGCACCGGCCATCGGCTGGTAGTTGACGGCGTTGCCGCCCGCGTAGGGGAAGCAGACCAGGGTGCATTCCGGGGCGCCGGCCGCCTCCGCCAGCGGCTGGAGCAGGTCGGTGCGGTCGCGGGTGCCGCCGTCGAGCAGCGCGGCGAGGTCGGCGAGCACCGGGTTGCGGGTGATGTCCTTGAGGGAGACCGCGCGGTCCAGGGCGATGGTGAGCTTCACGGCCGACAGCGAGGTGCCACCGGAGTCGAAGAAGTGGTCCCGGCGGCCGATCTGCGGCTCGGGGACGCCCAGCAGCTCCGCCCAGGCGGCCGCCAGCTTCCGCTCGGCGGGCGTGCGCGGCGCGCGGTCGGGCTGCGCGGCGGTGTCCCGCTCGGCGGGCGCGGCCGTCTGTTCGGCCAGCGCCTTCAGGGCCTTCTTGTCGATCTTGCCGTTGGCGGTCAGCGGGAGGGCGTCCTGCCAGTGGAAGGCCGAGGGGACCATGTAGTCGGGCAGCACGTCGGCCAGTTCCTCGCGCAGTTCGTCCGTGGGCAGCCGCCGACCGGTGTGGAAGGCGATCAGGTGCTTGCTGCCGCCGGCCCGTTCGGCGACGACGACCGCGCCGTCCCGTACGCCGTCCACCCCGAGCAGGGTGTTCTCGATCTCGCCGATCTCGATGCGGAAACCGCGGATCTTGACCTGGCTGTCCCGGCGGCCGAGGAACTCCAGCTTTCCGCCGGGGTGCCAGCGGCCCCAGTCCCCCGCCAGGTAGAGCCGCTCGCCCGGCCGGTAGGGGTCCTCGCGGTACGCCTCGGCGGTCCGCTCGGGGTCGTTGACGTAGCCCCGGCCCACGCAGACCCCGGAGAAGGCGATCAGCCCGGGGGCGCCGAGCGGCACCAGGGACAGCTGTTCGTCGACGACATGGACCCGTACGTTGTTGACGGCGCGGCCGAGCAGCACCCGCTCGGGCACCTTGTCCATGACCTCGTGGTTGGTGTCGTCCGACGTCTCGGTGAGGCCGTAGGCGTTGACGAGTTTGATGCGCGGCTGGCCGGCGAACCAGCGCTGGACCAGTTCCCGTTTCAACGCCTCGCCGGTCACCGACACGCAGCGCAGGTCCGGCAGCTCGCGCGGGTGCTGCTCCAGGTAGGAGACCACGACCTCCAGGTAGGAGGGCACGACCTGCACCACGCCGACCCGGCCCTCGACGAGGGTGTCGACGAACCGTTCCACGTCCACCACGGTGTCCTGGCCGACCAGCAGCGTCCGGCCGCCCACCAGCAGGGCGGACACCAGTTGCCACAGCGAGATGTCGAAGCACTGCGGGGCGGTCTGCGCCACCACGCGCCCCTGGGTGATGCCCAGGTCGTCGATCTTGGCGTAGAGGTGGTTGAGCATGCCCGCGTGCTCGCACATCGCGCCCTTCGGCTCACCCGTGGAGCCGGAGGTGAAGTAGATGTAGGCCAGTTGCCCGGCCGAGACCGCAACCCCGACGTCCCCGTCGGCGTGCCCTTCCGCGTAGGCCGCCTCGATCAGCAGTTTCTCCACGTCCGGCAGGCCGGTCAGGGCCTCGTCGAGGGTGGTGGTGCTGCCGGACTCGGTCAGCACCAGACGGCATCCGGCACGCGACAACGTTGCCAGGATGCGTCCGGCGGGGAAGTGCGGTTCGATCGGCAGGTAGACGCAGCCGGCCTTGAACACCGCGAGGACCGAGGCGAGCCAGTCGAGGTTGCGTTCGGTGACCACGGCGACGACGCCCTCGTGTCCTGGTCCGCGGGCGAGGAGGGCCCGTGCCAGACGGTTGGCGCGGGCGTTCAGCTCGCCGTACGTCCACGACCGGTCGCCCTGCACCGCGGCGATCGCCTCCGGGTGCTCGCGCGCCCGCTGCTCGAACAGCTCGTGCGCCCTCGCCTGCGGCAGTGCACGCTCGGGTCCGGCCAGTCGTTCGAGCTGCTCGTGCACCTCGTCGGCCGACACCAGGCTCTGTCCGGCGTGTTCGGCGTCCGGATCCGCCGCCATCAGCCGCAGTGCGGTCAGGTGGTAGCCGCCGATCCGGGCCACGTATCCGGCGTCGAGCACCTGGGTGCGGTAGCGCAGCCGCAGGGCCAGCCGGCCGTTCCGCTCCCACCAGCCGACTCCGAGGACGGCGTCGTCCACCAGCCCGCCCTCGGCCCCGGCCGGGTCGAACACGACCTCGTACGACGGCCCCGCCACCCGCAGCTCCCGCCACAGCCCGTCGACCGGGAAGTCCCGGTGCGCGAGCAGTTCGGACTCGACGCGGTGCGCGGCGGACACCAGGGCGCGCCAGGTCTCGGGCGCGACGGGAAGCCGGCACGGCAGCGGCCTTTTCCCCGCGCCGGCGACATAGCCCGTGACCACTTCCTGCTCGGCGGAGAGCGCGGCCAACACCTTGGCGTGCGCGGCCAGCAGTACCGCGCTCAGCGGCACCCCCAGCTCCCGTGCGAGCTCGCGCACCCGTGCCGCCAGGTCGTCCGGCACCGCCGTCTCGTACGCGGCCACGCCCGGCACGGGCTCGCCGACCCACCGCGGCACCGCGGTGCAGCCGCCGGCGCTCAGCACACGGCTCCAGTACTCCCGGTCCGATTCCACCTGCGCTCCCATCGCCTGACCTTCCTCAACTCACCGACGTTGCCGAGCCGTTGACGGACGGTGTCGCCGTTGTCCGGACCACTGCCGGCGTGCCGGCGCCCGAGGTCAGCTCGGGGGCGTCGGGCAGGTCGGCGGCGGGGTTCCCGCCCCACTGCGCAAGGGCGGGGACTTCCTCGCCCTTCATGAGGAAGGAGTCGGGCGCCAGCAGCGCGCCGTCGCCCATGGTCACGCCGTAGTGCACATGGGCGGAGACGCCCAGCGTGCAGCCGGCGCCGAGTGCCGTGCGGTCGGACTTGAACGTGCCGTCCTCCTGCGAATGGCACTGGATCTTGGTCCCTTGGTTCAGGGTGCATCCGTCGCCGATGGCGGTGAGCGTCCGCTCCGTGATGAAGCAGCCGTCGTCGAAGACCGCCCGGCCGATGCGTACGCCGAGCATCCGCCACACCAGCGACTTGAAGGGCGTTCCGTTGAAGATTTCGAGGTACTGGTCCGGCACCTTCCACAGACGTTCGTGCCACCAGAAGTACGGGTCGTAGATGGAGCACAGCCGGGGCTGCAGCGGGCGGAACCGCGTGATGAGGCGCTCCGCCAGGACGTAGTGGAGCGTGGTGACGGCCAGCGAGAGGGCCAGGTATCCGGCGATCACCAGGTGTCCGACGACGCCGTACAGGTCGACGGCGGCCAGGCCGATGACCGTGAGCACGAACGAGTGCAGCCAGCGGACGCCCATCATCAGGACCATCGTGCCCAGGTTGTGCCGGTTCTTCGCCGCGAGCCGGCGTCGTTTGGTCTCGCCGGTCCTCAGGTCGTCGAAGCGTGAGTCGCGCTCCACCGACCGGGGGATCTCGAAGCACGGCGAGCCGAGGAGCCCGACGCCCTCACGGATCTCTCCGTCGAGGGGCACCATCACCTTCGTCGCGAGCAGGCAGTTGTCTCCCGTCCTGCCGCCCGCGGGATAGGCGATGTTGTTGCCGAGGAAGTTGCGCGGGCCGATCGACGCCTGCGACACCCGGAAGGACGTGCTGGAGTACTCCGCGTTCAGTATGGACAGTCCGTCGGCCACCATGGTCCCGCTGCCGATGGAGACGAGGAACGGCGTCTCGTGCTGGAACTCCGAGCCGAAGTTCGAGCCGGTCTGGTCCACCTGGTTCAGGTGGTATCCGAGCCCGCGGAGGTAGTACACGACGTAGGAGCTGTCGCCGAACAGCCAGGCGAAGAACTTGATGTTGGTCATCCGGGCCACCGCGCGGTGCACCACGTAGTGGAATCCGTAGAGCGGGTAGACCCGGTCGGGCCGGACGGCGAGGCTCAGCAGGCGCGGCACCATGAACAGCACCACGAGGCCGACCGCGGTGAGGCCGAAGAAGAGGAGGAGGGACAGCACCAGCGCGTCGGAGAACAGCGCCGGCGAGGAGAGTCCGGCGGCGTCTGACTTCAGCCGGTTCCCGATCGCCGGAACGCTGGTGAACAGGATGTACGTACCGCCCAGGCCGAGCGGCAGGTAGAGGAAGTACAGCTGGAGCAGGGCACCGAGACCGAACCAGATCCGGCGCAGGCGACCGCATCGGGCCGGGGGGACCCGCAGGTAGTCGGTCTGCGTGGGCTGTGCCGGGGAGCCGTGCCAGCGTTCGCCGTCCGGGATCCGCTGTCCCCGGTACAGGGCGGACGCGTGGCCGATCTGGGTCCCGTCGCCCATCTCCGTGTCGATGTCCAGCACCGCCTTCTCACCGACGAACGCGTCCCGGCCGAAGGTGACCCGGCCGGTCTGGATGCGTCCGGCGTGCGCGCGGTAGCAGAGGAAGTAGGAGTCCTTGCGGATCACCACGCCGTCGCCGATCGTCAGCAGGTCGGTGCAGACCGGGACGGCGTGCGAGAGGATCGTGACGCCCTTGCCGATGCGGGCGCCGAGGGCCCGCAGGTAGAGCACGTACAGCGGATTGCCGATGAACAGGACCATCGGGTTGGCGTGCAGCAGTACCTTGACGAACCAGAAGCGTAGGTAGGCAAGGCTCCAGACCGGGAATTCCTGCGGCTTCCAGCGGCCCACCAGAAGCCACTTGGCGACGACCGGGAAGACGCAGAGGGCCGTGAAGCCGATGCCGCCGAAGAGCAGCGACCGCAGATAGATGTCGGTGAAGCCGGAGGCGGCGGCGACCCATTCGAAGCCCCGGGCGGTGAAGAGTCCGGCGGCGAACGAGTAGGCCAGGAAGATGAGCAGTTGCAAGGTGCCGCACAGGACGTGGTTCGCCTTGCCCGCCGGTGTCGGCGTGCTCGCCGGTGTGGACGGTGCCGGGGAGGTCTGGAGGGTCGCCGCGGCCGGGGCGGGCGCGGTCTGCGCCAGCGCCGCCGCCAGACTCCGGACGGTCGGGCTGCGGTAGATGTCCTTCATGGACGCGGATGGCAGGTCCGTGCGCTTTCTGATCCGTGCGCAGAATTGGGCCATTACCATCGAATTGGCGCCGAGGTCGTTGAAGAAATGGCTGTCGACCGGGACGCTTTCCGTTTTCACCAGATCGGCCAGGACTTCGGCGAATTTTCTCTCGGTTTCCGTCTGGGCCGGGCTGTCGGCGGTACCCCCGGAAAAGGGTGCGTCGTCCGGCCCGGATATATAGACGTCGGCGGACTGCTCCACCATCGACCTCCTGGAGGACGTTTCCCTGCGCAATTACCTGATCACGAACCGCTCTGTCAGTTTCGGTCGGCCACCGTCGGGCTGCCACTCCGCCCGAGGCCCACGACGCCCTGCCGACCCGCGCTGACCTTGTGTTTCCTGGCGACGCGGGCTGCCGGGGCGGGCCGTAGATCACCCGGATGGCGGTCTGCGCGACGGCCCGGCCCGGCCCGCGGAGCCCCGCCGCGACGTCCCTCGGCCGCCGACCCGAAACGGCGCCGGCCCCCTGTGCGGGGGCGCCGGCGGCGGTCAGGCCAGGGCGGTCACACCACGCCGCTCTCCCACCACCACGGCCCCGAGCCGTACGAGGGGGTACTGGACCCGGCTGTCGACGTGCTGCCAGGAGTGCGTGTACGCCTCCAGGCCGGAGAAACCGCAGGTCTCGGCGATCCGGTAGACCTGGAGCGCGGCGTGGCCCGCGACGACGACGTCGGCGGCGACGCCGTACACGTGCATGCTGTTGGCAGCGCCGCCCACGGACGAGTCGTGCGCGACGCTGCGGAAGCCGGAGTTGACGGTGATCGCGCTGTTCCCGGCCCTCCCGCGCACCGCCTCCAGCCTGTACATCAACCGCCGTACGTTCTCCTTGACCTGCGCGGATCCCATCTTGCCGCCGCCGGGACCGGAGCCGTCCTTGGAGGAGAACTCGCTCCAGTCGAAGTGGGCCGCGGAGCCGTCCGCGTTCTCCAAACCGTTGAGCCCGCTCTGGGTCTGCGGGCCGACGCCGCCGTCGGCGGTCAGCCCGTACGCGGACTGGAAGGGTCTCGACTACCGTGCGGAAGTGGCTCGTTGACGCGCCTGAACCGTAAGCGAAACAGCCTTCGCCGTCGACCGTCGACAGCACCCACGAAGGCGCCCCGCGGGGAGTTGCGCGGCCGGCCCCCGGCGGACGAAACCGGCCCCCACCCCACTCCACCACGGCCCGGCCGACGCGGCGCCCACGCCGGCTTCAGCCCCTGGTCGCCCACCTCGGTCACGAAGGACGCCGCGGTGGTGAGGGGCGCCCCCTGCACCGTGACCTGGGAGACCGTCTTGAAGTCGATGTGCGCCCGGTCCTGGGCCAGGGCCACGGTCGCGTAGCCGCGCTGCCCGTTGTAGAACTTCAGGTGCGGGTTGGCGGCCAGGTAGGTGGCCCAGTTCGACGGCCGCGCCGCACCGTTGCCGCCGCTGGTGATCGACGACGTGACGATCTCCGTCCCCACCGTGCGCGAGCCCGGGTCGGCGAAGTCCCGCTTGATGTCGAAGCCGTAGTGCACGTGCACGTCGCCGGTGAGGACCATCAGGTTGTCCACGCCCGCGGCCCCGGCCCCGGCGAGCACGCGTTCCCGCGACGCCGGATAGCCGTCCCAGGAGTCCATGGAGACCTTCGACGGCAGGGTCGTGGTGTTGTACCGGCGGGAGAAGGTGACCTGCTGGGGCACGAGGTTCCACAGCGCCCGGGAGCGGCGCCAGCCGTCGATGAGCCAGCGTTCCTGGGCATCTCCGGTAAGGGTGCGCGCCGGGTCCTCGGACTCGGGACCGGGGTACTGCCAGCCGTCGCCGTATGCCTGGTCGGAGCGGTACTGGCGGGTGTCGAGGACGTCGAACTGGGCGAGCCTGCCCCAGTGCAGCCGCCGGTGGAGCCTGAGATCGGGTCCGTCCGGCAGTTGGGGACGGCGCAGCGGCATGTTCTCCCAGTACGCCCGGTACGCGGCGGCCCGGCGGATCAGGAACTGCTCGGCGGGGTCGCCGTTCTCCGGGACGTCGTCGGCGTAGTTGTTCTCCGTCTCGTGGTCGTCCCAGGACGACGAACGGGTGGGCGGCGTGCGCGGCGGCGAGGTCCGGGTCGGTCTTGTACAGCGCGTACCGCAGCCGGTAGTCGTCCAGGCTCACCGTCTCGTGGTCGTAGAGGGCCGGTACGGTGCCCGCGGGACAGGCGCGGGCGCCGCCCGTGGAGTCGACGGCGTACTCGTAGAGGTAGTCGCCGAGGTGGAGGACCATGTCGACGTCCTCTTCGGCGAGATGCCGGTAGGCGGTGTAGTGGCCCTCGTCGTAGCGCTGGCAGGAGACCACGGCGAAGGTCAGTCCGGGAACCCGGCTGCCCTCGGCGGGTGCGGTGCGGGTGCGGCCGGCCGGGCTGATCCAGCCGCCGGTCCTGAAGCGGTAGTGGTGGACGCGGTTGTCCGCCAGTCCGTCGACCTGCACGTGGACGGCGTGGTTGAACTCGGGACGGGCGGTGGTGGTGCCCCGCCGCACGACGTTGCGGAAGCCGTCGTCGGTCGCCACTTCCCAGTCGACGGCGATGCGCCGGTCCGGGAGTCCGCCGTCCGGCTGGAACGGCGCCGGGGCGAGCCTGGTCCACAGCAGCACCGAGCCGGGCAGCGGGTCGCCCGAGGCGACTTTGAGGGTGAACGGGTCGTCGGCGAGCCGTGCGGCGTCGAGTTCGGCGGCACCGGCGGTGCCGGCCACGGGCAGGTTCACGGCGAACGCCAGGGCGGCTGCGGCGGCGGTGCCGGTCGAGAACCGGCGGCGGCCGAAGTGGCGGGCCGTGGCGCGGAGTTCATGAGCGGAGTGTGACAGGCCCGTTGCGGGTGTCATCCGGACCTCCGGGTCGAAAGGGGTGCCGGATGCATTGCAGGCGCCGGACACGACACCGACTTGGAAGATTCATGACCCCCACATGGCGGAATGATGAGTTCCGAACGGAGCGGGGCGCCGTTCCGCACGGAAGACCGCACCCCGCCCGCCCGGACCGCCGGCAGTCAGCCGAGGGCCTTGACGGCCTGGTAGTAGGTCCAGGCCGTGCCGTCGCAGGCGGTCCTGGTCGCACCGCCGTAGCCGGCACAGACACGCTTGAGGTCCTCGTAGAAGGCGCTGTCGAGGCGGGACTTGTTGGCGTCGAACGCGCCGGCCGCCTTGTAGTTGCGGTAGCCGAAGTCGTGCCGGGCGCAGGACGTGGCGAAGGGGAAGCCGAAGGGGTTGTCCGGGGAGGACGAGCAGTAGTCGGTGGACCAGTCGAACCCGTACGCGGACCAGGCCGCCTGATTCCCCCGGGCGGCGACCCACTGGTTGTAGCTCGACGCGCTGGTCTGCGTCCAACTGGCGAGCACCTGGGGCTTGTCCGCGGGGGCGGCGTCGGCCGCCGTGGCGGTGACGGTGACGGTGATCAGGGCGAGCGCCGATGCGGCGAGGCCGGTGGCGAGTCTGCGGTGCATTCCACTCCTCAGGGAAGCTGCCGCCGCGGCAGAAGCGACAGGGGCATGACAATCATGGTGCGGAACGCACGACCGACCAACCGCGTCGGCCCTAATGGGCCGTTAACTCTTGGGCGTGTGACCGAATCTGAGTGTACGAAGGCCAGGGAATCCGAGCGCACGAAGGCCCACGAAGCGCACGAAGGCTCATGAACGGCGGGACGGGGCGACGGGCCGCAGGGGCCGAGCGCGAAGGCCGGCGGCGATCCGAACAGGGGATCACTTGTTCCCTGGAACAGGTGATCGTCGCTCAGGAGACCACCGGGGCGTGCGGGACGGAACGATACTTACGGCGTGCAAGGCGCGGGCTGCAGACCGTAGTTGACGCACAGGTCCCACATGACAGTCCCATCGCAAGGAGCAGCACAATCATGAACCTTCTCACCGACGTCCTCGCCGGCCTCGTCCACTTCATCGGCTGGCTGGTCTGACGTCCGCAGAAGCGCACAGCGGCGCCGTCTCCCCGTCCCAGGGAGGCGGCGCCGCCGCGTAGGCCCGCAGCCCCGGGCGGCCGAGGCCGCAGCGGCCCCTACGCCTCCGCCGCGGCGGGCGGTAGGCGCCGCGCGGCGGGGCTGTTCGCGTTCAGCCGGCACAGGGGGGCGCCGTGCGCGGACAGGTGCAGCCAGTGCGCGGTGAAGCCGTGTCCCGCACTGCCGTAGGAGCCGTGTTCGACACGCTCGTCGAGCCGGAGGTCCGGCCAGCCGCACGGTACGGTGCGCCCGGACCTGGTGACGACGAGCCCCCGTCGAAGACGTGCAGCCGGGTGTCCCGGTGGGCGAGCCGGCCCTCGACCCGGATCGCGACGACGGGGAGGGCGATCGCCGGCACGACGAGTGCCACCGCGACCGCCTTCGCCGGGCCGCCGTACGGTCCGGCCAGCAGGCCGATGCCCGGCAGCAGCAGGACGAGGGCGACCGACGCCGCCACGCATCCGAGTCCCGTGGTCCGGCCGCCGAGGCCCTGGGTCATGACGTGCTCACCCAGCCCGTGCCGCCCGGCCACCCCCAGCGCCCGCTCCAGCGCCTCCCGGTCGGCCTCGTCCGACCGCGTCCCCCGACACATCTCGCCCCTCCACGGCCGCGGCCCCGCGGCCATGAATGACCGGACCGGACGCCTCATGCGCGGACACGCGTTTCCCGTTTCCCGGTCAGGCGGTTCCCAGGTCCCCTCGCGGCCGTCGGATCCCCACCCGGGCCCCCGCACACCCCGGCCCACCGGAGCGGAAGCTCCCGGACCCGCCGGTCCGGTTCCCGGCGCCGGCCGGCGGGCTCCTTCGGCCGGGCGTCACCGGAGTGCGCATGCCGGCACGCGGACGGGCACACCGGCGACCACGGACCGTACGGCGGCCCGTGCCCGTGCCCGTCCGCACCGCGGCGCCCACAGCACCGCCGCCGGGGATGTCACGCAGCGCGCTTGGGCAGCCGCCAGTTGGGGCGCGGGAAGTGGCAGGTGTAGCCGTTCGGATAGCGCTGCAGATAGTCCTGGTGCTCCGGTTCGGCCTCCCAGAACGGGCCGGCCGGGACGACCTCGGTGACCACCGGGCCGGGCCACAGCCCGGACGCGTCGACATCGGCGATGGTGTCCTCGGCGATCCGCCGCTGCTCGTCGTCGAGGTAGAAGATGGCCGAGCGGTAGCTGGCACCCAGGTCGTTGCCCTGCCGGTCCTTGGTGCTCGGGTCGTGGATCTGGAAGAAGAACTCAAGGACGGTGCGGTAGTCGGTCACGGCGGGATCGAAGGTGATCTCGATCGACTCGGCGTGGTTGCCGTGATTGCGGTAGGTCGGATGTGCGATCTCGCCGCCGCTGTAGCCCACCCTGGTCTTCAGGACTCCCGGCTGCTTGCGGATCAGTTCCTGCATGCCCCAGAAGCAGCCACCGGCCAGCAGTGCCTTCTGCTCGTTGTCGCTCATCACACATCACCCTTCTTCCGTGTCCGGAACTCCGGCGCACCGCCGACGCCCGTGCCCCGCCCCACGCGCGGTTCACCGGCGTCCGCCGTGGCCGTTCCTGCGAACCACCGGCGCTTCGCAGGATATTCCACCCGGGGCCGCACCCTCTCGCGACGCACACTCACCAGTCAGACCGGTGATGCACCGCACACCTCGATATCGCCACCTGCCGAAAGAGTGACGAGCCCGGAGACAGCCGAATCCGCCTCGTCGGACTGCTACACTCGGCGACACCTTTGATCGTTTGTGAGGAGACCAGACATGGCGGGTGACGACGACATCTCCGGGTGATACCCGGAGCTGATCGGCCACCGGTGGGCGCAGTGGAGCGCCGCCGACGTGGCCCGGTCGTCGTCGCCTTCTCCCCCTGTCTGCCCCGGGCAGTGACGCCTACCTGCCCTCTCCTCCCCCGAGGTTTCCATGTCCGACGCTTCCGTCGTCTGCTCGCACCTGTCCTTCTCCTGGCCGGACGACACCCCCGTCTTCCAGGACCTGTCCTTCACCGTGGACGCCGGCCGCACCGGCCTGGTCGCGCCCAACGGCTCCGGCAAGAGCACCCTGCTCAGGCTGATCGCAGGAGACCTGCGGCCGACCTCCGGGTCGTCGACCGTCTCCGGCACACTCGGATACCTGCCGCAGAGCCTTCCGCTCACCCGCGGCCTGACGGTGGCCGAGGTGCTGGGCGTCGCCGAGGTGATCCGGGCCCTGGACGCCGTCGAGTCCGGGGACGTGCGCGAGGAGCACTTCACGACCATCGGCGACGACTGGGACATCGAGGAACGCACCCGCGCCCAGCTGGACCGGCTCGGCCTGGGCGATCTCGACCTGGACCGGCGCCTCGGCACGCTCAGCGGCGGCCAGGTCGTCTCGCTGGGCCTCGCCGCCCAGCTGCTCAGGCGGCCCGATGTACTGCTGCTCGACGAGCCCACCAACAACCTGGACCTCGGCGCCCGGCACAAGCTCTACGACGTGCTGGACGACTTCACCGGCTGTCTGCTGGTGGTCAGCCACGACCGCGCGCTGCTGGACCGCCTTCAGCGCATCGCCGAACTCGACCGCGGTGAACTGCGTTTCTACGGCGGCGACTTCACCGCGTACGAGGAAGCCGTGAAGGCCGAGCAGGAGGTCGCCGAGAAGAACGTACGCAACGCCGAACAGGAGCTGAAGCGGGAGAAGCGGGAGTTGCAGCAGGCCCGCGAGCGCGCCGAGCGGCGGGCGAGCAACGCCGCCCGCAACCTCAAGAACGCGGGCCTGGCGCGCATCGTCGCCGGAAACCTGAAGCGCAGCGCGCAGGAGTCGGCGGGCCGGTCGGGTCAGCTGCACGCCTCCCGGGTCAGCGAGGCCAAGGCCCGGCTGGACGAGGCCGGGCGTGCCGTGCGCGACGAGCAGCGCATCAGCCTGGACCTGCCCGACACCGGTGTCCCGGCGGGGCGCACCGTCTTCCTCGGCGAGTGCCTACAGGTCCGCCACGGCGACCGGGCGCTGTTCGCCGGGGACGGCGTCGAGCTCACGATCCGCGGCCCCGAACGAATCGCGCTGACCGGACCGAACGGCGCGGGCAAGTCCACCCTGCTGCGCCTGATCAGCGGCGATCTCGACGCGGAGACGGGGCGGATCAAGCGGGCCGACGGCCGCGTCGCGTACCTCTCGCAGCGACTCGACCTGCTGGACGCCGGCCGGACGGTCGCCGAGAACTTCGCCGCGTACGCGCCGCACCGCACGGAGGCGGAGCGGATGAACCTGCTGGCACGCTTCCTGTTCCGCGGCGCGCGGGCCCATCTGCCCGTGGCGGCGCTGTCCGGCGGGGAACTGCTGCGGGCCACCCTGGCCTGTGTGCTGTGCGCCGAGCCGGCCCCCAACCTGCTGCTCCTGGACGAGCCGACGAACAACCTCGACCTCGTCAGCATCGGCCAGTTGGAGAGCGCGCTCGGTTCCTACCAGGGCGCTTTCGTGGTCGTCAGCCACGACGAGCGGTTCCTCGCCGAGATCGGCGTGAACCGCCGGCTGCGGCTGGAGGGCGGGGCGCTGGTGGGGACGGCGGCGCCCGAGGTGTGAGCGCCGACTCATCGGCCGTGCCCGCGCCCGAGGCAGCAGCCCGGCGGGCCTCGCTCACCCCGCACACCTCCGGTGGACCCCCATGTCTGTGCAGCCCGCGCTGCTCGCCCACGACCTCGTCCGCACCCTCGGCACCCGCCGTGTGCTCGACGGTGTCTCCCTCACCGCCTCCCCCGGTCACCGCATCGGTCTGATCGGGGAGAACGGCGTCGGCAAGTCGACCCTGCTCGGCCTGCTCGCCGGAACCGACCGACCCGACTCCGGCACCGTCGTACGCCCCGCCGACCTGGGGCATCTGCACCAGGAAATGCCGTACGACGCCGTGTCGACGCTCGCCGACGTGCTCGACGATGCCCTGCGCGAGGCCCGGGACGATCTCGCGCGGCTCGACCACCTCACCCGGCGGCTCGCCGACACCCCGGAGTCCCACCCCGACCACACCGGACTCCTCCAGGAGTACGGTCGGCAACTGGAACTGGCGCAGGAACGGGACTCCTGGGACGCGGACCGGCGTGCCACGATCGTGCTCGGCGGGCTCGGCCTGGGCGAGATCCCGCACGACCGCACGCTCGGCTCGCTCTCCGGCGGGCAGCGCGGCCGGCTGGCCCTCGCCGCGCTGCTGCTCCGGCGGCCCACCGCGCTGCTGCTGGACGAGCCGACCAACCATCTCGACGACGGCGCCGCCGCCTTCCTGGAGGAACAGGTGCGCGGCCTGCCCGGAGTGGTCGTGCTGGCCAGCCACGACCGGGCGTTCCTCGACGCCGTGTGCACGGACCTGATCGACCTCGATCCCGCGCCGGAGGGCCCGGTCCGCTTCGGCGGCAACTACAGCGCCTATCTGACCGAGAAACAGGCCGAACGGGAACGCTGGGAGCAGCGGTACGCCGAGGAGCAGGAGGAGTTGGCGGCCCTGCGCCACTCGGCCGGGGTCACCGCGCATCGCGTCGCGCCGGACCGGGGCCCGCGCGACAACGAGAAGATGGGCTACGGCCACCGGGGCGGCCGGGTGCAGAGCCAGGTCTCACGCCGGGTCCGCAATGCCGCCCGGCGGCTCGGCGAACGGGAACGCACCCAGGTCGCCAAGCCGCCGCGGCAGTTGCGCCTGCGGTATCCGGTGCTCGCGGGCGAACCGGTGGCGGGCACCCTCGTGTCGCTGCGCGACGTCCGGGTGCCGGGCCGGCTCGCCGTGCCCCGGGTCGATGTGGCGGCGGACGAACGGCTGTTGGTCACCGGGGACAACGGGGCGGGCAAGTCGACCCTGCTGGCCGTGCTCGCCGGACGGCTCGGCGCCGACGGCGAGGTGCGACGGCGGCCCGGTCTGACCGTAGGACTGCTGCGGCAGGACACCGTCTTCGACCGGCCCGACCGCACCGTCCAGGAGACCTACGAGGGTGCGCTCGGCGCCGAACGGGCGGAGGCGGTCCCCTTGTCGTCACTGGGGCTGTTGCACGAGGCCGATCTGGACAAGCCGGTGGGGCACCTCTCCGTCGGCCAGCGGCGCCGGCTCGCGCTGGCGCTCCTGGTGGCCCGCCCACCGCAGTTGCTGCTGCTCGACGAACCCACGAACCACCTGTCGCCACGACTGTGCGACGAACTGGAGGAGGCCCTGGGCGCCGGTTCCGGCGCCATCGTCCTGGCCAGCCACGACCGCTGGTTGCGGCGGCGCTGGCCGGGCCGCGAACTGCGGCTGACGCCCGACGTCCGGTGAGGTCTCTGCGACGTACGTGCACGCCGACGGGCGACATGCCTGCCGCATGCCGCCCGTCGCTCGATCGAGTGCCGTGTGCGGCTCGATCGAGTGCCGTGCACGGGTGTTTCCACCTCGGTGGCCTCACACCTGTCAATACCGCGTCAGTGGATCGGTACCATTCGCACCAGCATCCATCGTCTCCAAGGAGGGAACGGCTGTGCCCAGTCAATCGACCGATGCCTCGATCCGGTCCCGCTACGTCGAGCAGGCCGCGTCGGATCTGCGGGACAACCGGCGCCGGCAGCAGGAACTCACCGAGATGATCGCCGCGTTGAAGCAGGAGGAGGTCCTCCTGCGGAACATCCTCGACGTCACCGAGCGTTTCGACGCGCCCTCGGACGGCGCTCCGTCGGACGGCGCGCCACTGCCGCAGCAGGCGCAGGACGAGCCCGCCCTGGTTCCCGCCGCCGCGGCACCGGCGGCGCCGGCGGATCCCCGGCGCCGTGCCACGCGCACGGCCGCGGGCCCCGAGCCCGGGAAGAAGCAGTCCGCCCGTGCCTCCGCGCAGGTGAAGGGGCGCAAGCCACTGCTCGGGGATGTCTTCCTGGACCTGCTGCGCACGCACGACGAGCCTTGTCTCGCCAAGGACCTGCGTAGCGAGTTGATGCGGGAGCACCCTGAGCGGACCCCGACCCCGCAGGTCGTGCGCAACACCCTGGAGGCGCTCGTCGCCAAGGGCCGTATCCGGCGCCACAAGGAGCAGCGCTCGGTGCTGTACTCGCTCGTCGAAGCGGAGTCCGCGAAGCCCGTCGAGGCCGTGGGCGACACGCCGGACGGCGACGCCTGACACACCCCCGGGTACCACCCGGCACCAGGAAACGCACAGGCAGACACACAGTCCGCCGCTCTCACACCCGTACGGCCGCACCGCACATGTCGCGGCCGGGAGCGGCTATGCGACGAGACGCTCGATGAGGGCCTTCGCCTTGTCCGACGCGTCCCGCAGAGCACGCTCGCGCGAGGATTCGAACAGCGGGACCAGTTCGGCCATGGCCGGGTTGTGCGGAGCCATGGTCAGCTCGGGGACGATGAAGTCGACGTCGAGCCCGAAGCCGTCCGCGAGGATCGCCGACAGGTAGTTCTGCACGTACTCGTAGTTCTCGCGCGGCGTGCCCGGCGCATAGGAACCGCCGCGGCTGGCCACGACGGTGATCGGGGTGCCCTTCGCCGAGGGGTTCTCCCCCGCGGTGCGGCCGATGAGGAGCACGTTGTCCAGCCATGCCTTGAGCGTCGACGGGATGGTGAAGTTGTACATCGGCGCGCCGAGGACCACCGCGTCGGCCTGCTCCAGTTCCTCTATCAGCTTCACCCGCACGGCGAAGTCCCTCGCCTGCTCGGGCGTGTGGTCGGCCGGGTCGGTGTAGCCGGCGGAGTGGCCCGCCGCCGTGATGTGCGGAACCGGTTCGGCCCTGAGGTCGCGGTAGATCACCGCTCCGTCGGGGTGCTGCTCCTGCCAGCTCTTGCGGAAGGCCGCCGTCACCGCCCGGGAGGCGGACGCCTCGCTCGGGAAGACGGACGAGTCGATGTGCAGCAGGGTGGCCATGCGTGTCTCCAGGGGAACGAGCCCACGGCTTCCACCGCGGGCTGAGTTTTCGTACTCGGCTATATCTAACACATGGACTTACTTTTTTTCATCTCCCAACGGGGAGCTAGTATCATGGCCGCATGACGGCGGTGCAGAAACACGACGTGGAAACGTGCAAGCAGGTCGATGACGGGATCACACGTGTCTTCCAGCTGCTCGGCAAGCGCTGGAACGGCCCGATCGTCGCCGTCCTGGTGGAACGGCCCACCTATTTCGCCGAGCTGCGCAGGGCGATCCCCGGCATCAGCGAACGCATGCTCTCCGACCGGCTGGCCGAACTCGGCGCCGCCGGGCTCGTGCTGCGCGAGGTCGACGAGGGCCCACCGCTGCGTGTCTCCTACCGGCTGACCGAGTCCGGCGCCGCCCTGGGGCCCGCGCTCCGGCAACTGGGCGCATGGGCGAAGGCACATCTGCCGGACGGCGCGCCCTGTACGGAGCAGATCGAGAGGTGACCGCGGTGGCCCGGTGCTCCATTCGGGTCCGAGCGGGCCGCAGCTCCCGGGGACGGGGGCCGGCACCGATCACTCTGGGACGGTGCCCGCAGGGGCGCCGACACCCTCGTGACCAAGGAGAACCGGATGCCGATCGACACCCTGGAGCGCTTCCTGACCGCCCTGAGCCCCCGCGACCGGGAGCGGGTCCGGCAGCAGCCACACGACGAGCAGGAACGGCTCGCGGCCGCCTGGGAGCAGGAGCTGCGCGAGGACACCGACCTCGACACGCTCAGCGAACTCTCCCCCGCCGCGGCCGAGAGCGAGGCGGCGAAGCGGGTCGTCGAGGGGCGCTTCGCCTAGCCTGATCCGTACCCGTACCCGTACCCGCATCGGCCGCTCACGGGCGGGCGTGCCGCATGCGAGCGGCCGTCAGTCGCGCGTGCGGGCGGACGTCAGGCGCCGGTGCGGTGCAGGCGCCACACGTTGTCGTCGCGGAAGCCCTCCGCGCCGTCCGGGGACGAGCTGGAGCGCCGCACCGACTCCAGCGTCCCGACGGTCCAGCTCCCGTCGGGCAGCGCCAGATCGTCGAGGACGCCGTCGAGGGTGGGGAAGGTGTACGCGAAAGGCGGCTCGGTCTGCCAGGACGGCCAGCCGGCGTGCAGGACGACGAGGAGCGTGCCGCCCTCGGCGACCGAGTCGGCGGCCCGGCGCAGCACCGCGCGCTGGTCCAGTTCCACGGGGGACTGCAGGTACTGGACGTTCACCAGGTCGTACTCGCCCCGCGGGAAGCTCGGGCCCAGCTCGTGCCGCTCCCAGGCCGTGCGGCCGCCGACCCCCGCCTGCTCGGCGTGCGCCGCCGCGCGGTCGAGTGCCGTGGCCGAGATGTCGGCGCCGGTGACCCGCCAGCCGCGTGAGGCGAGCCACACCGCGTCGGCGCCCTCGCCGCAGCCGAGGTCAAGGGCGGTGCCGGGCCGCAGTCCGGCCACCTCACGGACGAGCAGCGGATTGGGCCGGCCGCTCCAGACGCGGTCGCTCCGGCGGTACCTGCTCTCCCAGAACTCGTCGGGTCGCACGGTGGGCATCTCGGTCATGGGGGCCTCCTGGTGGATCGGCGCGGTCCGGCCGGGGCGGGCAAAACCGGCCGCCGCCCCTGGAGAGAGCCTGCACCGCCCGGTGTCGGTCCGGGAAACCTCGTTGCCGATTCCGCAAAGAGCACGGGTGCCGGTTCGTGGCCGGGACGGGGCGCGCGGCCCCGCCGCGACACGGGGTTCCGGTCAGGGTGCCCAGGGATTCGCCACGGCCCACGTGGTGCCGGCCCTCAGCCGAACCCCGCCGTCGCGCGGCACGGCACACCGGCCGGCGGCGCGCGGCGACCGGCCGCCGCCGCGGTTCGGTACGTCTGGCATCGGGTGCACCTCGGGGAGCGGCCGAGGCCGCTCAGAGCGGGAAGCCGGGAAGACAGGAAGACAGGAAGGCGGGAAGACAGGAAGGGGCCCGGGGCCGCCCGGCGGGCGGGGAGGCGCGCGCCGGGCGGCCCGGGTGTCAGGCGCAGTTCGCGGGGGTCGCCCGGGACGCGTCGTGGATCAACGCCTCCTGGGCCGCCTTGAGCCGCCGCACATCGGGTTTGACGACCTTGCGGTCGTAGGTGAGCAGTCCGTTCAGCTCGCCCTCGACGTCCGAGATCTGCGTGTACACCGCGCCGTTGCCGCCCCGGCAGGCCAGGGCGCGCACCTCGTCGAGCTTGGCGAGGTAGTCGTCGGTGTACGTGGCCGGGTCGACGTCGACGTACGACTGCTGCACCGACCAGGCGTGTCCGGGCACGGCCAGGCCGAGGCCGCCGTACTCACCGCTGACCAGGGCCCGTTCGCCGTCCGGATGCGGTGGCAGTGCGGGACTCGGGTAACCGTGCTCGTCCATGATGTCGCCGGTGCCGCCGTCCTCACCGAGGTTGAGGCCCGACATGCTGTTGACCAGGCGGGTCGGGTCCCACGCCTTGGCCTGGTCGGCGATGCGGGCCATGTCGTACTGGCCCCAGCCCTCGTTGAACGTGACCCACATGACGACCGACGGACTGCTGATGTGCTCGTCGATCATCTGCTTCATCTCGCGCTCGTACTCGGCGCGGGAGGCCGTGTCAGGGTTCTTGCCCGCCGTCATCGCCGGCATGTCCTGCCACACCATCAGGCCCAGCTTGTCGGCCCAGTAGAACCAGCGGTCGGGCTCGACCTTGATGTGCTTGCGGACCGCGTTGAAACCCATCGCCTTGTGCATCTTCAGGTCGTAGGCGAGCGCTTCGTCGCTCGGCGCGGTGTACAGGCCGTCCGGCCAGAAGCCCTGGTCCAGGGTGGCCATCATGAACACCGGTTCGCCGTTGAGGACGGTGCGGGGGGTGCCGCCCACGTTCTCGACCGCGATGGACCGCATGCCGAAGTAGCTGCCGACGCGGTCGGCGCCGACGGTCACCTTGAGGTCGTACAGATACGGGTCGTCCGGCGACCACAGGTGCGGGTCGCGGATCTTCAGAGTGAGCGCCGAGCCGCTGCGTCCGGTGACGGTGGCCACCGGCCGCTTCCCGGCGTACGCCGTGGCCGTGACCGGAAGTCCGTCCCGCACGCCCTTCGGCTCGACGGTCAGGGTGCCCGCGTCGACGTCCGGAGTCAGTTTGAGGGAGTCGATGTGGTCGGCAGCGACGGGCTCCAGCCAGACGGTCTGCCAGATGCCGGAGGTCGGGGTGTACCAGATGCCGCTGGGGTCCAGGCGCTGCTTGCCGAGCGGCGGGTTCTCGCCGTTCGCCGCGTCCGTGGGGTCGTAGACGCCGACGATCAGTTCCTGGGTGCGGCCGGGCTTGAGGGCGTCGGTGATGTCGGCGCTGAACTTGTCGTAGCCGCCCTCGTGTTCGGTGACCTTGGTGCCGTTGACGTACACCTCGGTACGCCAGTCGACCGCGCCGAAGTTCAGTTGCAGGCGCTTGCCGGAGCCGATCTTCCAGCCGGCCGGGACGGTGAAGGTGCGCCGGTACCACATCCGGTCCTCGTGCCGTTCGAGCCCGGAGAGCTGGGACTCGACGGGGTAGGGGACGAGGATCCGCTCGGCGAGGTCGCGGCCGACCGGCGGCTGTTCGCCGGCCTTGGCCGCGGCGAACTGCCAGCTGCCGTTGAGGTTCTGCCAGTCGCCGCGGGTCAGCTGCGGCCTCGGGTACTCGCGGTGGGCGTTGGCCGGTGTGACGTCCTCGCCCCAGGAGGTGCTCAGCTCGTAGGTGGACTGGTTGGCGCCGCTGCTCCAGAACGGGCTGACGGCGTTGCCGTCCGCACCGGTGAGCCGGCCCGCACCGTCGTAGCGGACGTCGGCGGTGCCGCGCGCGGTGCCGGTCTTGTTGCCGACGACGGGCTTCTCCAGCGCGACCAGCAACGACTTGTCGTCGGCCGGGTCGAGGCGGGCCTTGCCCAGCGGCCAACTGGCACCGCCGATCACGGCGTCCAGGTGGTCGGTGACCGTCGCCGGCGGCGCGGCGAGCGCCTGGGCGAAGTCGAGGCGGAGGGTCCTGCCGTCCCCCAGGACCGTGGTGCCGATGGCACCGTCGTAGGCGTACCCCTCGGGCAGCCGGAACGCCGACTGCGGGATCGCCGTCTTGGTGCCGTCCGGCGGGGTCCAGCGGACGTGCAGGTTGGAGCCTCCGTAGTGCTCGAAGTACTCGACCTTGACGTCGTAGGACTGCCCCGCGGTCAGCTCCACCGGGGCCGAGTTCTGTTCGCGGTCCCAGTCGTCGACCCAGTGGTCGATGACGAGGTTGCCGCCGACCCAGAGGCGGAAGCCGTTGTCGCCGGTGATCGAGAAGGTGGTGGGGCCGGTTTTCTCCGGCACGATCCGGCCGGTCCAGCGGACGCTGACGTCGTCGGACCGTCCGGTTGCCGAAGTCAGCCGGGACTCCAGGGAGTCGAAGTCCAGCTGGGGATCGAATCCGGTCGCCTTGAGTTGGTCGAAATCGAAGGCGCCCGGCGCGGACTGGGTGTAGTACTCGCCCTTGAGGCCATGGACCTCGACGGGATCCTCCGCGGCCGTCGCGGCGGGTGCGGAGGCCAGGCCCGCGGCCCCCAGCACAGCGGCGACGAGCAGGACGAGTCGGTCTCTGATCGGTCTGATGCGCACGAATCCTCCTTGACTGAGGAAGGGTGGCGGCTCGGTGCTTCAGTCTGTACAACGTTGGAAGCAGAGGCAGTTGGCATGAGAGCACGGCTCTCAGCCGCTGTCCAGGTCCATGACAAAAGCTCCGTCCCGGAGCACCCGTCGATGCCGAGGAGATCCCTTGCGGGTCAGCCTGAAGGACGTGGCCGAACGCGCCGGCGTCTCGATCAAGACCGTGTCCAACGTCGTGAACAACTATCCCCACGTCACCCCGGCGATGCGGGCCAGGGTGCAGGCGGCCATCGACGAACTGGGCTACCGTCCGAACCTCACCGCGCGCCATCTGCGCAAGGGCCGCACCGGCATCATCGCGCTGGCCGTCCCCGAACTGGGCAATCCCTACTTCGCCGAACTGGCGGGCGCCGTGATCGACGCCGCCGCCGAGCACGAGTTCACGGTCCTGCTCGACCACACGCGCGGCGACCGCGAACAGGAGCTGCTGGTCAGCCAGGGGTTCAGCGCCGGGGTGATCGACGGGCTGATCCTCAGCCCGCTGGAGCTGGAGGCGGAGGACCTGCGCGGCCGGACCGACGACGTGCCGCTGGTCCTGCTCGGTGAGCGGGAGTACGACCTGCCGTTCGACCACATCGCGATCGACAACGTGGCGGCGGCCCGTACCGCGGTGCGCCATCTGCTCGGCCGCGGCCGGACCCGGATCGCCTTTCTCGGCGCCCGCACGGACTCCGCCAACCGCCCCGCGCATCTGCGCCTGGACGGCTGGCGGGCCGAACTGGCGACGGCCGGGGCGCCGGCCCCGGACGACCTGGTGGTGCCGGTGGGCGGCTGGGACCGGGACGACGGCGCGCGGGCCATGGCGCAGCTGCTCGACGCGGGCGTGCGGCCCGACGCGGTCTTCGCCTACAACGACCTGATCGCGATCGGCGCCATGCGGGTGCTGCACGAACGCGGGCTGAGGGTGCCCTGGGACGTCGCCGTGGTGGGCTTCGACGACATCGCCGAGGGCCGCTTCGGAGCCGTCTCGCTGACCACCGTCTCCCCCGACAAACAGGCCATCGCCCGGCTCGCGGTGGCCTCGCTGCTGCGCAGTCTCTCCGGCCGGCAGGACCCGGGAGGACGCGAACTCACCGCGGAATTCCGGCTGGTGGAGCGGGAGAGCACCCTGGGCCGACGCTGACCGGCGGCCCGGACGGACCGGCCGGGATTTCGGACGGAAGGGTTTACACAGCCATTCCAACGATGTAAAAACCTCCCCTGAACGACGTGCACGCCTGTGTTGACCGCAAGAGCCGACATCCCCGTGAGCGCTCGCCGCGCCGGGGCCGCGCCGTTTGGGGACTCTCATGAAGCCCACGTCACTCCGTTCCCGTGCTGCGGCACGGACCCTTCTCGCCACCGGCCTCGTCACGGGCCTGGCCCTGATCACCGGATGCGCCAAGTCCGAGGACTCCACCGCCCCGTCCGACCAGGCCGCCACCGGAGGGGCCGACTCGGGCCAGGTGGTCGCCTCGCCCAGCGCCTCCGGGCCCACCTGCGCCATCGACGCGTACGGCGGCGGCAAGATCGACCTCAAGTCCGCCACCGTCGGCTTCTCCCAGTCCGAGAAGGAGGCCAACCCCTTCCGGATCGCGGAGACCGCATCGATCAAGGCGGAGGCGGCCAAGCGCGGCGTCAAGCTGCTGACCGCCAACGCCCAGTCCCAGTTCTCCAAGCAGATCAGCGACGTCCAGGACCTCATCGCCAAGGGCGCCGACCTGCTGGTGATCGCACCGCTCAACTCGGACGGCTGGGAGCCCGTACTGCGCGCCGCCGCGGCCAAGCACATCCCGATCGTCACCGTCGACCGCAAGATCAACGCCGCCGCGTGCAAGGACTACGTGAGCTTCATCGGCTCCGACTTCGTGGAACAGGGCAAGCGGGCCGCCGACCGGATGATCGAGGCGACCGGCGGCAAGGGCGAGATCGCCGTCCTGCTGGGCTCGGCCGGCAACAACGTGACGACGGAACGCACCAAGGGCTTCGAGGACCGGATCAAGGAGAAGGCGCCCGGTCTGAAGGTGGTGTTCCGGCAGACCGGCGAGTTCGCCCGCGAAAAGGGCCAGTCGGTCACCGAGAACCTGATCCAGTCCAAGCCCGGGATCAAGGGCATCTACGCCGAGAACGACGAGATGGGGCTGGGCGCGGTCAACGCCCTCAAGGGCGCCGGCAAGAAGCCCGGCGATGTGAAGATCGTGACGATCGACGGCACCCGCAACGCCGTGCAGGGCATCGTGGACGGCTGGATCGACGGGGTCATCGAGTCGAACCCGCGCTTCGGACCGCTCGCCTTCCAGACCCTCGACACGTTCACCAAGGGCGAGGCCGTGGCGCAGAACATCGTCATCGAGGACAGCGCGTACACCTCGGCCAACGCCGGCTCCGACCTCGGCAAGGCGTACTGACGTGCTTTCGGTCTCCGGGGTGTCGAAGGTCTTCCCCGGCGTACGGGCGCTCGACGGTGTGGACTTCACCGCCCGCGCCGGTGAGGTGCACGCCCTCGTCGGGGAGAACGGCGCCGGCAAGTCGACGCTGATCAAGGTGCTCACCGGCGTCCACCCGCCGGACTCCGGCGAGATCCGCTACGACGGCGGCGCCGTCCGCTTCACCACCCCGCTCGAAGCCCAGCAGGCGGGCATCTCCACCATCTACCAGGAGGTCAACCTGGTCCCGCTGATGAGTGTGGCCCGCAACCTGTTCCTGGGCCGCGAACCCCGCGGCAGCTTCGGCCTGATCGACTTCCGGCGCATGCGCCGGGAGGCGGACGAGGCGCTGCGCGCCCTGGGCATCCGGGTGGACGTGCGCCGCCCGCTGCGCGAACTCGGCGTCGGCGCCCAGCAGATGGTGGCCCTGGCACGGGCCGTCGCCGTCGACGCGCGCGTGGTGGTGATGGACGAGCCCACCTCGTCCCTCGAACCACGCGAGGTGCGCACCTTGTTCGAGGTGATCCGCATGCTGCGCGACCGGGGGGTCGCCGTGGTCTATGTGAGCCACCGCATGGACGAGCTGTACGAGATCTGTGACGCGGTCACCGTGCTGCGCGACGGCCGGGTGGTGCACACCGGTCCGCTCGCCGGACTCGACCGGCTGCGGCTGGTCTCGCTGATGCTGGGCCGGGAGGTCGGCGAGGTGCGCGGTGAGGGCCTGACCAAGTTCACCGGCTCCCATCACGCCGAGGCGGAGCCGGTGCTGCGGGCCGAGGGCCTGACCGTCCGGCACCAGTTGCACGACGTGTCGCTGTCGATCCGGCCGGGCGAGGTCGTCGGCCTCGGCGGGCTGCTCGGCTCGGGCCGCAGCGAGACCGCGCGGGCGGTCGCCGGGGTGCTGCCGACGGACACCGGCCGCGTCTCGGTCGGCGGCGCGCCGGTGCGCGGCGGTTCCCCGCCCGCCGCGATCCGGGCCGGCATCAGTCTGCTGCCGGAGGACCGCAAGGCCGAGGGGATCGTCCCGGGTCTTTCGGTACGGGAGAACATCGCGCTCGCCGCGCTGCCCGCGCTCTCCCGGTTCGGCCTGGTGGACGACGCGCGCGTCGACCGGGTCGTCGACACCTTCGTCCGACGGCTGCGCATCAAGTCGGCGGGCCCGCACCAGAAGGTGGGCGAGCTGTCCGGAGGCAACCAGCAGAAGGTCCTCCTGGCCCGCTGGCTCGCCGTACACCCGAAGGTGCTGCTGCTCGACGAGCCGACCCGGGGGATCGACGTCGGCGCCAAGGCGGAGGTGCAGGCTCTCATCGACGAACTCGCCGAGGACGGCCTCGCCGTGCTGCTGATCTCGTCCGACACGGAGGAGCTGGTCGAGGGCAGCGACCGGGTCGTGGTGCTCAAGGACGGGCGGGTGGTGGACGAGCTGACCGGTGGGGCCGTCACCGAGGACGCGCTGCTGCGGGCCGTCGCGGCCGCACCCGACGGAGGCACCCATGACTGAACTCGCCGTCGCCCGCGGCTCGCTCGACCGCGCCCGCCTCCTGCGGCTGGCGCAGGAGTACGGCGTCTACGCGGGCGTGCTGGTGCTGCTGCTGTTCAACTTCGTCTTCACGCCGCACTTCGCCTCCGCCGAGAACTTCCGCACCCAGGCCGTCCAGGTGGCCCCGGTACTGATCGTCGCGCTGGGCATGGCGCTGGCGATCGGCACCGAGGGCGTCGACCTGTCGGTGGGCTCGGTGATGGCGCTGGCCACCTCGGTGCTCTCGCTCTACCTCGGCTACGGCCCGTGGCTCGCCGCGCTGGTCGCGGTGGCGGGCGGTGTGCTGGTGGGGCTGGCGAACGGGGCGCTGGTCGCGTTCGTGGGCGTACAGCCGATCGTGGCCACGCTCGCCCTGATGGTGGCCGCGCGGGGCCTGGCGCTGGTGCTGCTCCCCCAGCTCAAGGACGTGCGCGACCCGGGGATGGCGGCGCTCGGCTCCGGCGATGTGCTGGGCGTGCCCCATCTCGTGCTCATCGCCGCCGCCCTGGCCCTGCTGGTCGCCTTCGTGGTGCGCCGCAGCACGTTCGGACGGCAACTGCTCGCCATCGGTGACAGCCGGCCTGCGGCCCGGCT
Source organism: Streptomyces sp. NPDC056161 (assembly GCF_042268025.1). Classification (NCBI taxonomy): domain Bacteria; kingdom Bacillati; phylum Actinomycetota; class Actinomycetes; order Kitasatosporales; family Streptomycetaceae; genus Streptomyces; species Streptomyces sp. NPDC056161. The sequence continues at coordinate 11,478 of NZ_JBHJUV010000028.1, read as the reverse complement.
GGCCGGGCTGCCGGTCCGCCGGGTGCTCATCGTGGTGTACGCCTGCTCGGGCGCCCTGGCCGCGGTCGCGGGGGTGCTCGCCACGGCGCGGCTGTCGGCCAGCGACCCCACCTCGCTGGGCACCCTGATGGAGCTGTCGGCGATCACCGCGGTGGTCGTCGGGGGCACGCCGCTGTCCGGGGGCCGGGTGCGCATCGGCGGCACGGTCGCCGGAGCCGTACTGATCCAGTTGCTGACCACCACGCTGGTCAAGCACGACCTGCCGCCGTCGTGGACGCAGATCGCGCAGGCCGTGGTGATCGTCGCCGCCGTCTACGCGGCACGTGAACGGGGGAAGCGATGACCACCGGGACCACGGAGGCCGGCATGCCGTCCGACACCGTCCACCGGGACGCCGCCGAGCCGGGCGGCCCCGGCCGGGCCGAACGGCTCAGCGCCCTCGCCCAGCAGCACGGCGCGCTCGTCACCCTGCTGCTCGCCATGGTCGCGGCCTCGCTGAGCTTCGACACCTTCCTGACTGGTGACAATCTGGAGAACATGGCGCTGTCCTCGGCGTTCCTCGCCGTGGTCGCGCTGGGCATGACGTTCGTGATCGTCACCGGCGGGATCGACCTCTCGGTCGGTTCGCTGTTCGCCCTCGGCGGCGTGCTGGCGGCCTGGGGGTCCCAGTACGGCACGGCCGTCGCGCTGCTGCTGCCGCTCGCGGGGTGCGGGCTGATCGGCCTGGTCAACGGGTTGCTGATCGCGCGGTCCGGCCTCGCTCCGTTCATCGTGACGCTCGCCGCCATGCTGGGTGCCCGCGGCATCCTGCTGGCGGTCACCGACGAGGGCTCGCGCACGTATCTCGTCGACAAGGACTCCTTCTTCGCGACGCTCGGCCAGGGCTCGCTGCTCGGCGTCGGGGTGCCGGTGTGGATCACGGTGGTGCTCTTCGTCCTGGGCGCCGTCGTGCTGCGCCGCACCAGGTTCGGGCAGTACGTGTACGCGGTGGGCGGCAACGAGGACGCCGCGGCCCTGATGGGGGCGCCCGTGGCCCGCACGAAGATCGCCGTCTACACGCTGTCCGGCCTGTGCGCCGGGCTCGCGGGGGCACTGAACGCGGCCTGGCTGGTGTCGGGCGTGACCATCCTCGGCTCGGGCATGGAGCTGGAGGCCATCTCGGCCGTCGTCATCGGCGGCACGCTGCTCACCGGCGGGTTCGGCTTCGTCAGCGGGTCGCTGGTCGGGGTGCTGCTGCTGAAGGTGATCCAGAACGTCATCAATCAGATCGGCTCCCTCGACTCCGCCTACCAGCAGGTGGTCAGCGGTGCGTTCCTGGCCGTCGTCGTGGTGGCCCAGACCTGGCTGGGGCGCCGCCGCCGGATGCTGTGAGCCGAGGGCGGTGCCCGCCGAGCGCCGTGCGGCGCCGGTCGGAAGACGCGGAGCGGGCGCCGGAGGGGCGGACCGCGCGCACCGACCGGGGCGCCGACTCCGCATCAGGGCATCGGCTGCGTATCGGGGCATCAGCCGCGTATCAGGGCGCCGGGCTCCGCAGGGGAGCCCGGCGCCCTCGTGTGCCGTGCCCGGGGCCGCTCATCGCGCGGGCACGGACGGATCACCGGCCCGCCACCGTGGTGGGCGAGCCCACTGCGGTGGTCCGGAACCGGGCGCGGTAGGCCGTGGGCGCGACGCCCAGCCGCTGCTGGAAGACCCGGCGCAGGGTCTCGGCGGAGCCGAAGCCGGCCAGGTGCGCGATCTCCTCGACGCTGCGCTCACCGTCCGCCAGCAGCGCCTGGGCGGCCTCGGCGCGGACGGCCTCGACGTACTGGCCCGGGGTCAGGCCGGTGGCCGCGCGGAAGACCCGGCCCAGGTGACGGGGGCTCAGGCCGGCCCGGCCGGCCAGGGTGGGCAGGTCGTGGGCGGCGGCCGGGTCCGCCACCACCGTGTCCATCACCCGGCGCACCGCCGTGTTGTCCGCGTGGTCGCCGACCATGCGTGCGCTGAACTGCGACTGGCCGCCGGGCCGGGCCATGAAGACGACCAGCCGCCGGGCGACGTCGCGTGCCGTGCCGGCCCCACAGTCCGCCTCGACCAGGGACAGCGCCAGATCTACGCCCGCGGAGACGCCTGCCGACGTCACGACGTCCCCGTCGCGCACGAACAGCGGGTCGGCCTCCACCACCACCCGCGGGAACGCCGCCGTCAGATCGGCGGCGAGTTCCCAGTGGGTGGCGGCGCGGCGGCCGTCGAGCAGTCCGGCGGCGGCGAGCACGAAGGCTCCCGCGCACACCGAGGCGGTACGCCCGGAGCGCGCGGACAACTGTGCCACGAGGGCGACCAGTCCGGTGTCGGCGACGGCCCGCCGCCAGTCCCGGCGGCCGGCGACGATCACGGTGTCCAGGGACGGCGGCAGGCTGCCGGGCCCGCCGTCGATGCCGAGGCGTACGCCGCAGGAGGTGCGCACGTCGTCCCCCGACGGAGAGACCACCCGCACGTCGTAGTCGGCGCCGTAGGAGTTGGCCGTGGTCAGCACCTCCACCGGGCCGCAGACGTCGAGCAGTTGCACCTCGTCGAAGGCGACGACGGCGACGGTCCGGCGGCCGGCGGCGGGCCGGGATGTCACTCCTTCCACGCCGATTCCAGGATGGTGTCCACGAAGTTGCCGCGTTCGAATCCGGGTACGTAGCGTTCGAGGACGTCGGCCTTGACGTTGCCGAAGGTCGTGCCAGGCTTGGGACGGATGCCCTCGGTGAAGGCGGCGAGGATCCGCCGCTTGAAGTCGGGGCGCGGGTGCATGGCGACGATCGCGGCCCGGTCGGTCTCGGACACGTCGTCGTAGCCGATGCCGAGGACGTCGTATTCGACGCCGGCGGTGACCAGGGCGACCTCCGGTTCCATGAACTCCGGGATGCCGGGCGTGGTGTGCAGGGCGATCGCGGTCCACACCCGGCGCACGCTGTCCGTGGGCAGGTCGTGGGCCAGCAGGAACCGCTTGGCCTCGTCGGCGCTGTCCACCTCGAAGCGGTGACCGCTGTGGTGGAACTCCTTGTTGAGTCCGACGTCGTGGAACATCGCGCCGATGTAGAGGAGTTCCGGGTCGAAGCTCAGGTCGCGGTTGTGTCCCTGGAGGCTGCCCCAGTAGTACACGCGACGCGAGTGGTGGTAGATGAGGTCGCTGGTGGTGTCCCGGACGAGCTGGGTGGCCTCGCGGGCGAGGGCCGTGTCGGGGACCTTCACGTCGAGATCTGCGCTGCTCATGATGTGTCTCCTTGGGCGGGATCGGACCGGGGCCGCGCGGCTGGTTCCAGGATCACCGCCGGGAGCGGGCCGCTGCCAGGGCGATATCGACACGTATCCCACAGATCCCGCCATGGCCGGCCGTGGTGCCGCCGGTCCCCCGACGGCGCCCGGCCGACAACGGTCACGTCCCGCGTGTCCGCTCGGTTCCCGTCGAGTCCCGACAGCCTCACGTCGCGCCCCGGCGCGACCGAGGCGTGCCGCGGCACGCCCCCGCCGTGTCCTGACGCACCCCCGCCGTGTCCTGCGCTCCCGCGTGGTGTCCCCGCGCGGCCACCTGGTGTCCCGGCACGCCCCCGGGCGGGCCGTCCCCGGTCAGGAGGGTCCGCCATACGGGGGTCCTGGCCCGCCCGCCGAGACGCGCCGCCACCGCTCCACGGGCGCAGGGGTGTGATGTTTCCTGAACAAGCCGCATGAAAAGTGGCGAACGGGCAACGCTCCCTTCCATGCCCTCCCCCCACTCCCCCCGGAAGGTGATCCGATGACGACGGCGACCAGGACGACCCGCACCACCGGGACGCCGCCCGTCACCGCCTCCTCCCCCGCCGCCAGACCGCCGGCCACCGCGTCCGCGCCCTCGCTGCCGTCCCTCACCGGACTGCGCTGGGTGGCGGCGCTGTTGGTCTTCGGACTGCACGTACGCAACTTCCATTACTTCGGGGGCACCGGCGACCGCTATGTGACCTGGGCGTTCGGGCCGGGGGCCAGCGGCGTCTCGTTCTTCTTCGTGTTGTCCGGGTTCGTGCTGACGTGGTCCGCGCGGCCCAAGGACCGCGCCGTCGCCTTCTGGCGGCGGCGCATCGCCCGGATCTATCCGGTGCACCTGGTCACGGCGGCCCTCGCGCTGCTCATGGCGTACACCCTCGCCTACCAGACGAAGCCGGAGCCGTCCCAGGCGGCGGCCAACGCCCTGCTGGTGCATTCCTGGTGGCGTCCCTGGTGGCAGACGCTGAACCCGGTCAGCTGGTCACTCGCCTGTGAAGCCTTCTTCTACGCGGCCTTCCCGCTGCTCGCCCTGGTGCTGCGCCGCCTCGGCGCCCGCGGGACGACGGCGCTGGCCGGGGCCTCGGTGCTGGCCGTGCTGGTACTGGCCTGGGCCGAGACGCATCACTGGACGGCGGAGCCGATCAGCGCCAACCCCGCCGCCCGGCTGCCGGAGTTCGTCCTCGGCGCCGCCGCCGCCCGGCTGGTCCTCCTCGACCGCTGGCGCGGCCCGGGTCTGGAGGCGTCCCTCGCCCTGGCCGTCGTCGGCTACTTCCTCGTGCCGCAGGTCGACCCCGGCTACACGTCCACCGCCTGCACCATCGTGGGCTTCGCCCTGCTCATCCCGGCGGCGGCGGTCGCGGACCTGCGGGGGCTGCCCTCACTGTGGCGGCACCGCCGGCTGGTGCGGCTGGGGGAACTGTCGTTCGCCTTCTACATGGTGCATCTGCTGGTGCTGCGGGCCGGGACCAATGTGCTCGGGCTCTCCCCGCGGTTCGGTGTGGCGACGGGTCTGGCCGTGACCGCCGCCGCGTTCGCGCTGTCCCTCGGCCTGTCCTGGGTCCTGTACGAGAAGGTGGAGCGGCCGGCGCGGCGGTTGCTGCTCGGCGGCCTGCGCACCGCGCGGCAGCCGCCCGTACCGCAGCCCCCGATGCCGCAGCCGGCCGCGCCCCAGCCGCCCGAGTCGCAGGCGGCCCGGGTCGGGCCCGCGTCCGGGCCCGCCCGGACACCCGACTGACACCGGGCCCCGATGTCCTCGGCCGTGTCGGGGTGCGCCTCGTACACGGTGACGTCGTGACCCGCTTTGTGCAGGGCGAGCGCGGCCGCCGTCCCGGCGACGCCGCCACCGATGATCAGGACGCGGGCCAGGTCCGCACCGCCGTGGGTTCGCATGGGTCCAGGTGTACCGGCGCGGGCGGTCTGCCGTCGAGGAGGTCTCCGGTCAGGGGGCGAGGGTCCCGGAGGTCCCGATTCCCCTGGAGTTCTCGGAGTCCCCGACGGTTCCGGAGTCCCCGGAGGTCCCGGGGCCGGGCGTCCCACAGGTCGACGTCCGTCGGGCGGGCGCGCCGGATACTGGCTTCCCGCGGGCAGGCGCGCCGCGCGCGGTCTCCCCGCCCGGCTCGGCGCCGCCGACCGCAGCCCGGCGCCGGTGAACTGCGCCCGCTCTCCTGCGACTTGCTCGGTGTCGGGCCAGGCGGAGCGCTCGTGGACGTGGGCCGCGGCGGCGGGCGGGCGGTGCCGGAGCTGACCGCGCGGGGGATGCGGGCCGTGGATGTGGACCCGCGCGAGCGGATGATCTCCGTGGCGGGAGCGGTCACCCGCGCACAGGCGGACGGTCGGATAGCCGGGCAGCGGCGGCGGGCCGAGACCGACCTCATCTTCCTGGCGGTGCCGATGTCCGCGGCTGCGGCGACGGAACCGGGCCGGCGTGCGGGACGGAGTGGGGGCCCACGGGACGCGGGTTGCAGGCGGTGACGTACGGGCGTTCCCTGGAAGTATCGAGTGGCGAAGCCAGAACGCCTGGGGCTGCGAAACGAGCCGACGGGCCGGGTCGCATTGCGCGTCTGAGCGGTTGCGGCGGTCCGCCGCCGGCACCCGGCGTTCGACGCGGAGGTGGTACAGGTGAAAGCCGTCGTTTACGAGAAGCCCTTCAGCGTGACGGTGAGAGATGTCGACGACCCGCACATCCAGCATCCCAACGACGTGCTGGTACGGGTGACGTCGACCGCGATCTGCGGGTCCGACCTGCACATGTACGAGGGCCGCACGGCGGCCGAGGCCGGCATCGTCTTCGGGCACGAGAACCTCGGCATCATCGAGGAGACCGGCAGCGGCGTGACCTCCCTGTCCGCCGGGGACCGCGTCGTGATGCCGTTCAACGTCGCGTGCGGGTTCTGCAAGAACTGCCTCGCCGGGAAGACCGGGTTCTGTCTGACGGTCAATCCGGGCTTCGCCGGCGGGGCGTACGGTTATGTGGCGATGGGCCCGTACGAGGGCGGCCAGGCGGAGCTGCTGCGGGTGCCGTTCGCCGACTTCAACTGCCTGAAGCTGCCGCCGGGCGACGAGTTCGAGACGGACTTCGTGCTGCTCGCCGACATCTTCCCGACCGGATATCACGGCTGCGAACTCGCCAAGGTGTCCCCCGGTGAGAGCGTCGCGGTCTTCGGCGCCGGTCCCGTGGGTCTGATGGCCGCCTACTCCGCGCTGCTGCGCGGCGCGTCGAAGGTGTTCTGTGTGGACCGGGTGCCCGAGCGGCTCGCCAAGGCGGCGGAGATCGGGGCCATTCCCGTCGACTTCACCAAGGGCGATCCGACGGAGCAGATCAAGGAGCAGACGCACGGCGAGGGCACCGACAAGGGCGTGGACGCGGTCGGCTACCAGGCCCAGTCGCACGACGCGAGCCACGAGGAACCCGCCGTCGTCCTCAACACGCTCGTCGAGACGGTCCGGCCGACCGGCCTGCTCGGCATACCCGGCCTGTACGTGCCGTCCGACCCGGGCGGGCCCGACGAGCACGCCAAACACGGCCAACTGCTGGTCTCCATCGGCAAGATGTTCGAGAAGGGCCAGCAGATGGGCACGGGCCAGTGCAACGTCAAGCAGTACAACAGGCAGTTGCGTGACCTGATCATCTCGGGGCGGGCAAGGCCCAGCTTCGTGGTCTCGCACGAGCTGCCCCTGGACCAGGCGCCGCAGGCGTACGAGAAGTTCGACCAGCGGATCGAGGGGTACACCAAGGTCGTCCTGCATCCAGGACACGTGCTCGCGGCGTAGGCACGCGCGGTCACCCGGCGGTGCCCGGCCCGGCCTGGGCCGGGCACCGCCGGATGTCGCCGACTGCCGCCGGATGTGCACATCGACCCTCTTCTTGACGTGCGCACGACTCTTCCCTACCTTCTGCCCTGACTCGCGTTCATATGCGCGCTCGCAATTCACGCATGAGAACACCGGTCGAGCGTCCTCGTCGAGGGCAGCCGTCCGGACCGATCACCAGGGACAGAGGAAGGTACCCCCACATGCGCACGCGCTCCCGCACGCTGCTCGCCTCCCTGCTCACCGTCGCCGCCGTCACCGGCGCCCTGGTCCCCGCGGCCACCGCGGCATCCGCCGCCGTCGCGTCGACCATCGAGGTCGCCACGGCGGCCCAGCTCAAGTCGGCCCTGACCACCGTCGCACCCGGCGACACCATCCACCTCGCCGACGGCACCTACACCGGCAACTTCAAGGCGGCCACGGCGGCGTCCGCCGGCTCCCGCATCACCCTGACCGGCTCGGCGAAGGCCGTCCTGACCGCGGGCGGCGGCTACGGCCTGCATCTGAACGGCGCCTCGTACTGGACCGTCAGCGGCGTGACCGTGACCGGCGGCCAGAAGGGCATCGTGATCGACTCCGCGCGGGGCGTTGTCGTGGACGGCGTGACCGTGCACGACCTCGACATGGAGGGAGTCCACTTCCGCACGTCGAGCACGGACGGCGTGATCAGGAACTCGCGCGTCTACGACACCGGGAAGGACGGCCGCGGCATGGGCGAGGGCGTCTACGTCGGCACCGCGAACACCCTCTCCGACAAGAGCGACCGCATCCAGATCCTGGACAACACCATCGGACCCGGCGTCGGCGGCGAGAACATCGACATCAAGGAGGGCACGACCGGGGCCCGGATCGTCGGCAACACCTTCGACGGCAGCGGCCTGACCGGCGCCAACTACGACGACTCATGGGTCGACGTGAAGGGCAACGACGTCCTCGTGGCGGACAACACCGGCAAGAACACCACGAACGACGGCTACCAGACCCACACCCAGCAGTCCGGTTGGGGCTGCGGCACGGTGTTCCGGAACAACAGGTCGACCCTCACCGGGGCGAGCGGCGCCAACCGGCTGGCCATCGACGTCACCAATCTGTCGTCCGGCTGCCCGACCACGGTCCACAGCAGCAACACGGTGACGGGCGGCGCGGGGCTGACCAACATCACGGTGACCCCCTGACCTCCTGGCCCCAGGGCCGCCGCACGGCCCGCGGCCCGCGGCCCGGCAGCCGTGCGTCCTGGGCTCAGACCCGGACGCCCGGCGAGTCGGCGCGCCGGGCCGCTCCGGCCGCGCGGGCGGCCCTCCGCAGCCGCCGCCCGCGCCGGGTCGGGCCCCACGGCTTGAGCACCGAGATCACCGTCATGAAGACATAGGCCGACAGCGACACGCAAGGGCCGAACAGGACGTCACCGGCGCCGGGCAGCGGTCCGCCGTCGGCGACGGCCGTGACCGCCGAGTTCACCCCGGGGCGCAGGACGAAGGCCGTCGCGGCGGTCGTGGCGAGGGTCAGCCAGAACTTCGTCCAGACCCAGCGGTACCGCGCCAGCCCCCACGACGTGCCCAGGGACAGCGCCAGACCGCTCAGGAGCGTGCCGAACGCCACGGGAAGCAGCAGCCAGTCGGCGAAGAGTCGCATCGAACGGACCGAGGCCGCCACGGTCGCGTACTGTCCCGTTCTCGCCGCGGTGATCCCCAGCGCGAGCAGCCCGAGCGTGAGGCCGAGCCAGCCCGCGGAGACGACGACGTGGACGACGAGGAGGGCCCGGCGGGCCCGGCGGCTCAGTTTCATGGACATCACCGTGCCGGGCGCGGGCCGCCGCGGCGTCTGCCCACGGGAGTAACCTCGCGTACCTTCCCGGGCGTACGTCCCTGCCCGGCGCGACGCGCGTCGGCCCCGATCGAAGGCCGCCCCGACGTCCCGACCGCCGGGACGTACCCCGGTGCGGACGCGGCCGTCGGCGGCGGCCGGGGTGCGCGCGGTGTGGATCAGCCTGCCTCGGTGCGCAGTTCCAGCAGTGCGGCCGAGGTCAGGGGCCGCGGTTCCGCGTCGGGGGCGACGAGGACGACCGTGCAGTCGGCGGCCTCGGTGAGCGCGGTGGTCAGGCTGCCGTCGGCGAACTGGGCGAGCGGCCCGCGCGGCGAACGGCCGACCGCTATGGCGCGGGCCCCCACTTCGGCGGCGTGCCGGGCGAGGGCGCGGCCGGCCGCGGCGTGGTCGCCGACGCTGCCGAGGATCTGGCCCGTCGCGGGGACGCCGAGCGCGGCGAGGCGGTCGAGGTGGGCGGCGACCGCGGCGCGCGCCTGGTCGGCGGTCTCGGTGTCGGCGGCCTGTTCCTCGACGACGGCGGTCTGCTGCACGTGGACGACCTCCAGCGGGCTGCCGGCCTCCCGGGCCAGCCGGGCCGCGGTGTCGACGGTGGCGGCCGCCCCGTCGTGGGCGCCGACGGCGACGATCACCGGCCGGTCACCGCCGGTCCGCGCGTCCGAGACGGGCGTGAGGACCGGGCTCACCGGCTCGCCCTCGCCGCTGCCCGTCTCGGCGGCCCGCAGCAGGCGGTGGCCGCTGGCCAGCACCGGAATGGCGAGCAGGAAGGTGGCGGCGCCGAGGTAGAAGGGGACGCTGAGGTCGGTGGCGTCGGCGAGCTTGCCCGCGACGTAGGGGGCGAGGCCACCGCCGATGAACCGGACGAAGCCGTACGCGGAGGAGGCGACCGGGCGCTCCACCGGGGAGACGAGCATGACGGCCTGGGTGGTGAGCGTGTTGTTGATGCCGATGAAGGCACCGCTCACGATCACCGCGACGATCACGACGGTCGGGTCGTCGACTCCGGCGGCGATGACGGCCATCACGGTGCCGAGGCCGACCAGGTTCGCGTAGAGGACGGGGGCGGTGCCGTAGCGGGCTTGCAGACGCGGGGCGAAGAAGACGCTGAAGCCGGCCACCAGCAGGCCCCAGCCGGTGAAGACCAGGCCGAGTTGATGGGGGCTCAGCTCCATCGGGTACGGCGCGTACCCGAGCATGGTGAAGAAGCCCCAGTTGTACAGCAGCGCCATGATGCCCATGGTCAGCAGGCCGCGGTGGCGCAGCGCTCTGATCGGGTCGAGCGGCGAGCTGCGGCGTTCCGGCTTGGGCAGGGCGGGCACGAAGGCCAGCGTGGCGATCAGGGCGACGGCCATGAGCGCCGCGACGCCGAAGAACGGGCCGCGCCAGCTGATCGCGCCCAACTCCCCGCCCAGCAAGGGGCCGACGGCGATGCCGAGGCCGAGCGCGGTCTCGTACAGGATGATCGCGCCGCCGAAACCTCCGCTGGCCGATGCGACGATCACGGCCAGCGAGGTGGCTATGAACAGGGCGTTGCCCAGGCCCCAGCCGGCCCGGAAGCCGACGATGCCGTTGATGGAGCCGGACGTGCCGGCGAGCGCGGCGAAGACGACGATGATCGCCAGGCCCACGACGAGGGTGCGTTTGGCGCCGAAGCGGCTGGAGAACCAGCCGACGACGAGCATCGCCACCGCGGTCACGATGAGGTAGCTGCTGAACAACAGGGAGACCTGGCTCGGCGAGGCGTGCAGGCTCGTGGCGAGGGCGGGCAGGATCGGATCCACCAGTCCGATGCCCATGAACGAGATCACGCAGGCGAACGCGACGGCCCAGACGGCCTTGGGCTGCTTGAAGGGGCTGACGGCCTTGCCTTCGGATGCACTCATGGGCGCTTCTCTTCCGGGGGACGGTGACGGATGCGGGAGTACGGATGCGGGAGTGCAGGTGCGGGTGTACAGGTGCGGGCGAACTGGTCCAGGAAGGCCGGCTCGGGCGAGCCGGTGCGGGGGCACGGGTGCGCGGAGCAGGCGCGCACAGCCGGGGTCAGGACCGGGCCCGGCGGTCCTGGAGTTCGATGACCCGGGCGAGAGCGGGCAGCGCGACGCCGACCGCGCGCTGCTCCGGCCCGGTCAAGCGCGCGATCAGCTCCTGGAGCGCCCGCGCACGCTCCGCGCGCCGCTGCCGGCAGACCTCCAGGCCGGTCGGGGTGATCGCCACCAGCACGCCTCGGCCGTCGCTGTGGTCGGCGGCGCGGCTGACCAGGCCCGCCCGCTCCAGCCGGGTGACCAACTGGGTCATGTTCGGCTGGGAGGCCGCCTCGGCCCTGGCCAGTTCCGTCAGCCGCTGGGGGCCCTCACGGTCGAGGCGCGCCAGCACGGCGGAGGCGGTCGTGCTCAGTCCGCCGGCGGTCGCGCTGCGGCGGACGTGGCGGACCAGGTGCTCGACGGCGGTGATCAGGTCTTCCCCTGACGCCTCGTCGACTGGATCCATAACCTGCTTATACATAAGCGCATTATGCACTTAGATGTAATGCGAAACAAGACGCCGGGCGCCCTCTGGTGGCGTCCGCCGCGGCGGACGCCACCAGAG
>NZ_JBHJUV010000027.1:0-131390 GCF_042268025.1 Streptomyces sp. NPDC056161 | reverse complement strand
GCGGCCGCCGCGCCCGGGGCGGGGGCGCCGCCGTGGTGCCGGTAGCGGGCGCCCCCGGGGGGCCGGCCCGCCGCTCCCGCGGCGGGCCGGCCGGGGACCACCCGGACAGCGGAAAAGCAAGCGCTTAGAAAACTGCGGTCAGGGTCACACCGCGTCGCCGGTGACCGCGACGGTACGTACGGGTAGCTTCGCAAGAAGCCCTGTCCCCGCCCGATCGCCCTGGAGCCGTGATGCCCGAAGCCGTCATCGTCTCGACCGCCCGCTCCCCCATCGGCCGCGCCCGCAAGGGCTCCCTGACCGAGCTGCGCGCGGACGACCTCACCGCCACGGTCATCGGGGCCGCCCTGGCGAAGGTCCCCGCGCTGGACCCGAAGGACATCGACGACCTCATGCTCGGCTGCGGCCTGCCCGGCGGCGAGCAGGGCAACAACCTCGGCCGGATCGTCGCCGTACAGATGGGCATGGACCACCTGCCCGGCTGCACGATCACCCGCTACTGCTCCTCGTCCCTGCAGACCAGCCGGATGGCCCTGCACGCCATCAGGGCCGGGGAGGGCGACGTCTTCATCTCGGCCGGGGTCGAGATGGTGTCCCGGTTCGCCAAGGGCAGCTCGGACAGCTGGCCGGACACCCACAACCCGGTCTTCGCCGAGGCCGAGGCCCGCACCGCCGCGGTCGCCGCCCAGGAGGGCACGACCTGGCACGACCCGCGCGAGGACGGTCTCGTCCCGGACGCGTACATCGCGATGGGCCAGACCGCCGAGAACCTGGCCCGCTGGAAGGGCATCACCCGGCAGGAGATGGACGAGTTCGGCGTCCGCTCGCAGAATCTCGCCGAGACGGCCATCAAGAACGGCTTCTGGGAGCGCGAGATCACCCCGGTGACGCTCCCCGACGGCACGGTGGTCGCCAAGGACGACGGCCCGCGCGCGGGCGTCACCCTGGAGGGCGTCCAGGGCCTGGGGCCGGTCTTCCGCCCGGACGGACTGGTCACCGCGGGCAACTGCTGTCCGCTGAACGACGGCGCCGCCGCGGTGATCATCATGTCCGACACCAAGGCACGCGAGCTGGGTCTCACCCCGCTCGCCCGGATCGTGTCGACCGGGGTCTCCGCGCTGTCCCCGGAGATCATGGGTCTCGGCCCCGTGGAGGCGTCCCGGCAGGCGCTGCGCCGGGCCGGTCTGACCATCGACGACATCGATCTGGTCGAGATCAACGAGGCGTTCGCCGCCCAGGTGATCCCCTCCTACCGCGAACTCGGCGTCGACCTCGACAAGCTGAACGTCAACGGCGGCGCCATCGCGGTCGGCCACCCCTTCGGGATGACCGGCGCCCGCATCACCGGCACCCTCGTCAACTCGCTCCAGTGGCACGACAAGCAGCTCGGCCTGGAGACGATGTGCGTCGGCGGCGGCCAGGGCATGGCGATGGTCCTCGAACGCCTGAGCTGACGGCACGCCCGAACCCACGGCACCCGGGTCCCGCACGGCGACCGGCCGCCGCAGTTCCGGGCGACGGCCGCAGTTCCGGGGCAACGACCGGCCGCCGCGGTTCCGGGCGACGACCGGCCGCCGCCGCCCCGGGGACCGCGACCGGGACCACGGCCGACCCGTCACCGCCCGCACGGCGACCGACCACCGCGCCACCCCGCCCGGCGGGCGCCGCGGTCCCGCACGGTGACCGCCGCGGGACCCGACGTGACCGTGACGGCCCGGCGTTCGCAGCAGAACCGAACGCCGGGTCGATTTGTGATCCAATCTCCCCCAGGATGTGACCTATCTCCCTTCCGGGAGATATCCCGCAGGTCAGAGCGGTTATGGAGGTAAACCACAGGCCCAAAGTCCTGTCCGTTTCGTGACGTTACGCACTGACAGCTGGTTAGTCCGCCCTTCAAGCTGATGTAGGAAGTCGGGGGTCGACTTTGAACCGGGAGTACGTCAGTGAGCGCCATGCCGATCGCCTTGCTGCTCACCACGGCCGCCACGGGCGCCGTGGGCGTCGCCGTCCTGCGCACCGTTCTCGTGCTGCGCCGCCAGGTCACGGCCCTGCACACCCAGCTCGCTCAGAGCCAGGCGGCGTCCGCACGCGCCCTGCTGCCGGCCGCCCGCACCACCGCCGACACCGAGCAGATACGCGCCGCCGTCGCCGAGGCGCTCGCCGAGGAACGGGAGCGTGAGCTGGCCGAGGCGCGCGCGTTCTGGGCCGCGCAGGAGGCCCGGGACGCCTCCGACGCGCCCTCACTGCTGGGCCTCGCCGACAACGAGCCGTTCCTGCCCCGGCAGGCCGACTTCGCGGGCCTGGAGCCGGTCGCCGAACCGCTGGCCGAGCCGGCCACGGAGGCCGACGAGTTCTCCGGCCCGGACTCCCCCGAGTTGGCCGCGGCCCGCCGCCGGCACCCCTCGCACCCGGACTTCGTGCCGGTGCAGTCACCGGTCGTGGGCGACCACGAGCGCACCCTGACCACCCTGGAGGAGCTGGCCGAGTCCAGCGTGGCACTGACCGACGTCCGGCCCGGCCCGCTCGGCACCCTCGACGTCTATGTGTTCGCCGACGGTACGACCCTGTGCATGACGCCCGGCCACCGCGAGACCGCGGAACACCTGGCGGCGGCCCTGCGCTCCGGCCAGGCACCGGTCCTGCTGGGCGGCTCGGGCATCTCGGGCGCGTACACGCTGACGTTCGCCTGCGGCGAGGAGACCGTGTACATCCTGGCCGACCGGGTCATCACGTCCCTGTAGACCGTCCGCGCCTGCGCGGTGCGGTGGGCTCTCCGGCACGTCCGCTCACACGCCCGCGCGCTTCCGGGCCTCGTCGACCAGGCGCACCGCCTCCGCGACCTCGGTGTCGCTCCGCAGGACGAGGGCGAGATCGTGTCCGGCCACGGTGATCTGGTCCGCGGCGGCGAACATACCGGCGTCCGGCATCTCCCGCGGCTCCACCGCGGGGTCCTCGATCCGCTGCGCGCGCACGGCCAACTCCCTTGCCAGGCCCAGCGCCTCGGCGGCGGCACTGCGCTGCAAGCGGCTCTGCGGGGCCGCGCGCAGCCGGTCGGCGAAGTGATCCACGGCACGAGTGAGGGGCGTCGTATCTACCACGCGGTGAGCGTAACGCCTCTTACCAGGAGTGTTGCCAATGTGCCAACACTCAGGCACGGTGACGTGAAGGACTGGCTTCGAATGCGTCCGGAGGCGCCGATGTCCGAAGTCTTCTCGGAAGAGACCCACCGAAATCTGCTCGCCCGCATCCCCCGCTGCACCGGTCGTGAGGTATCCGACTGGTTGCGGACCGTCGACGAAGGCCCCGCCCTCTTCCGCTTCGAGGAGAAGGTCAGCTGGCTCCGCCACGAGCACAATCTCGCGTACGGCCACGCCAAGGCGCTTGTTCATGAGTACGACTTGAGGAGGGCCGCGCGCAAACTCCTCTAGCGCGTGCGTCCACCACGCCGAAGGGCCCCGGGGAAACCCCAGGGCCCTTCGCGCTGTCACCGGCCGGTCGTCCACGACCGACTGCCGGACGGATCCCGGCTACCGGCTACCGGCTACCGGCTACCGGCTACCGGCTACCGGCTAATCGTTGCTACTGAAGATCGCCACGAGTCGCAGCATCTCCACGTAGATCCACACGAGGGTCAGGGTCAGGCCGAACGCGGCGAGCCACGCCTCGTTGCGCGGGGCGCCGTAGGCGATGCCGTCCTCGATCTGCTTGAAGTCGAGGGTCAGGAAGAAGGCGCCGAGCAGGATCGCGATGATGCCCACGATCGCGCCCAGCGGACCGAAGCTGCGCAGCCCGCCGTCACCGGCGACACCGAAGGCCACCAGCAGCAGGTTGACCACCATGACCAGCACGAACGCCATGGCGATGGCCATGCCGATGCGGGCGTAGCGGGCGGTGACGCGGATCCAGCCGGCCTTGTAGACGACCAGGGTCGCGGCCGAGACCGCCAGGGTGCCGAGCACCGCCTGGAACGGGGCACCGCTCCACCGGCTGTTGTACATCTCGCTGATCACGCCGAGGAAGACGCCCTCGAAGGCGGCGTATCCCAGGATCAGCGCGGGGGACGGGGTGCGCTTGAAGCTCTGCACCAGGGCCAGGACCATCGCGATCAGCGCGGAGCCGATCGCCAGGCCGAAGCTGCCGGACGAGACCGGGAGCAGGGCCCAGGCGAGGACGGCGCCGAGGGCGACCACGCCCAGCGTGGTGGCGGTGCGCATGACGACGTCGTCCATCGTCATCCGGCCGGTGGTGGCCGGGGCCTGCGGCGGGGCGCCGTGCTGCTGGGTCTGCTGGGCGTAGGGGTTCGTCGCGTACGGGTTGCCGCCCTGGGCGTACGGGTTGCCCGTCGCGTACCCGGCCTGCGGCGCGGTGTTGAAGCCCGCGTGGCCGTTGTCGCGGCTGAACCCCCGTCGCGAGAAGACCGGGTTGCTGCTCCTCATTTCACTCCTCCATGGCCACCCTGCGCGGCCTTGGCTCAAGAGTAATAGGTTGGCAAAGGATAGACCCTAGTACCTGGGGAGGATCTTTTCCCAGCCGTGCTCGCAACACGCTACGCGGAAGCCTCATTCCCGGCCACGGAGAGCGGCGTTCCATGACAGTTCCGCTACACGGTCAGTTCCACTACACGGCCGTTCGGCCGAATTTCCGAACGGTTGTTCGATGGAGTGCCCGCCGTGGGCGCGTCAGTCGAGCGGGAATCCCGTGTAGCCCTCGGCCAGGTCGGTCCGGGCCGCCCGGTTGGCGGCGATGCGCTCCAGCCGGGCCAGCTGGAGGCGGTGCTCGAAGTCGGTGGCGTCCGGGGCCGGGTGCAGCAGGGTCGTCATGTCGTAGGAGAAGCGCTCCGCCTGCCAGACGCGGCGCAGGCAGGTGGCGGAGTAGGCGTCCAGGAGCCCGGCCGAGCCGGTCTCCTTCCGGTGGGTCAGCGCTCGGGCGAAGGTGACGACGTCCCCGACGGCGAGGTTCAGTCCCTTGGCACCGGTGGGCGGCACGATGTGGGCGGCGTCCCCGGCGAGGAAGACGCGGCCGTACCGCATCGGCTCGTGGACGTAGGAACGCATCGGCGTGACCGACTTCTGGGTGATCGGGCCGCGCTCCAGCCGCCAGCCGTCGGCGGTCTCGAAACGCCGCTCCAGCTCCGCCCAGACGGCGTCGTCGCTCCAGTCGCCGGCATCCGTGTCCGCCGGTACCTGGAGGTAGAGGCGGGAGACCCGCGGGGAGCGCATGGACAGCAGGGCGAAGCCGCGGTCGTGGCGGGCGTAGACCAGTTCGTCGTGGGAGGGGGCGACATCGGCGAGGATGCCGAGCCAGCCGTAGGGGTAGGTCCGCTCGAAGGTCCGGGAGAGTGCGGCGGGGAACGCCGTACGGGCGACGCCCCAGAAGCCGTCGCAGCCGACGACGTAGTCGCATTCCAGGACGTCCTCGCGGCCGTCGTGCCGGAACGGTACGCGCGGGCGGGCGGTGTCGGCGTCCTCCACGGCCAGCGCCTCCGCCTCGAACAGCAGCGGTCCGCCCTCCTTCAGCTGGAGGGCGATGAGGTCCTTGCAGACCTCCGTCTGGGCGTACACCATCACGGACCGCCCGTCGGCCAGCCCGGGGAAGTCGACGCGGTGGCGCCGCCGGGCGAACCGCAGCTCGATCCCGTCGTGCCGCAGCCCCTCCCGGTCCATGCGCCCGCCGGCACCCACCGCGCGCAGCACGTCGACCGTGCCCTGTTCCAGGATCCCGGCGCGCTGGCGGTGCTCGACGTAGGCGCGGTCGCGGCTCTCCAGGACGACCGAGTCGATGCCGGCGACGTGCAGCAGCCGGGCGAGGAGGAGTCCGGCGGGTCCGGCTCCGATGATGCCGACGGTGGTACGCATCGGTCGTTTCCCTTTCCACGGGGTCACGGGGTCACGGTGTTCGGCGGCTCGCACCGGCCGTGTGGGCCTGGCCGTGTGGGCCTGGCCGTGTGCGCCCGGCCGAGCCGCTGCGTTCGGCGCGCGTGTTCGCCTGGTGAAATTTATTTCACCATCCTGCTTCCGTGAGTCTGCGACCCCGCTCGCCGGGTGTCAACAGGCTGCGCCTACCACCCGGGGTACGGCCTCACCTGTTCGGAGCCCCTGGGGCCCCCGGAGTGGCGCGGGCGCGGTGGGCGCGGTGGGCCGCCACGCGCTCGCGGGTCGCGCAGCGGCGCGAGCAGTAGCGGCGTTCCGGGCCGCTGCCCTGGGTGATGAAGACGTCGCGGCAGGCGGCCGACGCGCAGACGCGGCCGGGCGGGCGCTGGCGGTCCCAGACGAGGACGGTCAGCGCCATGCAGGACGAGGCGAGGAACCACTCGTCCCAGGGGGCGTCGTCGGCGCGGTCGAGGTGCGGGTGCCAGGGTGTGCCGCCGCCGTGCGAGGTGAGCCGGAGCCGTCCGGTGTGCGCCCGCAGCAGCCCGTTGAGCGCGGTGGCCGCGGCGTCGGCGTCCTCGGCGGCGAAGACCTCCCGCAGCCGGACGGCGGCGGCGCGCATCAGGTCGACGTCCCGCGCCGTGAGGTCGAGCGGATCGCTCTCTCCGTGCTCGCGGAGCACCCGGGCGACCTCGGCGGGGTCGGGGGCGTCCGGGTCGAGCACGTTGACCAGGGCGGCGGTGCGGCGCGCCATGGTCAGCACGGAGTGCCGGGTGGACCAGTCGTCGGTGGTGGACACCGGCCGAATGTAACGCATATTGCGGAGTTTTCCGTTACCCGCCTAACGTCTCGCGCGTGAGTGAGCGTGAGCGTCGCGCGACGCGTCGCAGGTCCCGACACGGCCCGGTCTCCCATCTCGCCGGGGCGCTGGCGGCCCGTACCGGGGACGAGATGTCGGGACCCGCGCTGATGCTGGCGGGGCTCGCCCGTACCGGATCGGCCGCCGCGGCGGCGGCCCTGCTCGCGGGCGTCACCGTCGCCGCGGCCGTCGGCGGCCCGGTGCTGGGCGCGCTGCTCGACCGGGTGGCGCGGCCCGGCCGCCTGCTGGCCACGGCACTCGTGCTGTACGCGGCCGGTCTGACGTCGGTCCTCCTGGGGCTCGGCCGGCTCCCGTTCCCGCTCAGCCTGCTGCTCGCGGTGGTCACGGGGCTGCTGGGTCCGGCACTGTCCGGCGGCTGGACGGCCCAGCTGCCGCACGTCGTGCCCGCCGACCGGCTGCCCCGGGCGAACGCGCTCGACGCCATGACGTTCGGCGCGGCGAGCTTGGCCGGACCGGCCCTCGCGGGCGGCGCGGCGGCGGCGCTGGGGGCACCGACGGCCGTCCTGCTGGCCGCGGCCCTCATCGGGGTGGCGGTGCCCGCGGCATGGCTGCTGCCCACCCGGCCCCCGGGGACGGACGGCCCACGCGCCGCCCAGCCGACTGCCACGCACGCCTCGCCGTCTGCCTCCCCGTCCGCCTCCCCACCCGCCTCCGCGCCCGGCTCCCCTGCCTCACCGCCGACCGCCAGGCCCGGCTCCCCACCGCACTCCCCGCCCGCCTCCCGACCCGCCTCCCCTCCCGCCTCGGCGCCCGGCTCCGTGTCGGCCGAGGTCGCCGCCGGTCTGCGGGCCGTCGTCGACAGGCCGCGGCTGGCTCGGGCCACCCTCACCTCGGTCGTGGCCTGCGTCGGTCAGGGCATGGTGACGGCCTGCCTCCCGCTCCTGGGTGAGCGTGCCCTCGGCGGAGCCGACCGCGGCGCGACGCTCCTGTCCTGCGCGGCGGCCTCCGCCCTCGCGGCCAACGCCCTGCTCGCCCGGTTCCCGCGCGCCGTCGCCCCCGACACGGTCCTGTGGGCCGGGTGCCTGCTCCAGGCGGTGGCGACGGCGCTGGCCGTGCCCGGCCGCCCGGTCCCGCTGATCGCCGCCGCGGTCCTGACGGGAGTCGCCGAAGGACCGTCCCTGACCGCCCTGTTCGCGGTGCGCCACCGGGAGGCCCCCGCCGGGTTGCGCGGCCAGATCTTCACCACCGGCGCCAGCCTGAAGATCACCGCCTTCGCACTGGGCGCGGCCCTCGCCGCCCCGCTGGCCGCCCGCTCCCTGCCCCTCACCATGACCCTGGCGGCGGGCACGGCAGCGGCGGCGGCCCTGACGTTCTCGGCATTCTCAGCATTCTCAGCGTTCCGGGTGTTCCGGGTGTTCCGGGTGTTCCGGGCGTCCCCTGCTCTCTCCGCTTCGGCCGCGACGGAGCCGTACGACGTTCCTGGGCCGCCGGCCGCACCACGGTCAGACCGCACCGGTAGGGCTCGTCGAGTTCGCCGCCGGGGAAGCGCCGTACCAGCGCGGCATGATTCGCGTCGAGAAGGGCGGCGCGCTCGGCGGGATCCATGATCACGAAGTGCGAGTGGGTGCCGAGGTTGCGGGTGTGCTCGTCGACGGTGATCCGGCGCGACCAGGAGACCTCGCGGGTGGCCACCTGGACCGGATACGAGGTGAACAGCTCGGCCACGGTCGTCGGGAAGCGGCGGGTGAAGGGCGCGAGCCGTTCCTCCTCGGCCGCGACCCAGGCGACGCGGAGGTCGGCCTGGTTCCACCACAGGGCGAGCGCCCCGTGCGGGCGCAGGACGCGCAACGCCTCGGGAACGGAGCGGGCCGGATCGGTCCAGTGCCAGCTCTGCGCATAGGTGATCACGTCGAAACTGCCGGCCGCGAACGGCAGGCGGTCACCCTCGCCCCGTACCAACGGGACCTCCGGCTCGGCCTGGTGCAGTTCTCCGGCCATGCCCGCGCCCGGCTCCAGGGCGACGACACGGGCTCCCCGCTCGCGCAGCAGCCGGGTGGCGATACCGGTGCCGGCTCCGCAGTCCAGTACGTCCGCCCCGGCCAGTGTCCGGCCGGCGAGTTCCGCCACGGCGTCGAACAGGTCCGGCGGGTAGCCGGGGCGGGCGCCCGCGTACTGCGTGGCGACGGCGTCGAAGGACAGGGCGCGGGCCCGGTTCACGTCGGATGCCATGATCACAGCCTTTCGTCGCCCGGTCCACGGTCCACGGTCCACGGTCCACGACAAGTCGGCAAGACCCTGACCGCACGCACCACGGGCAGCCGTCCCTCACGGTGGCCACCACCGCGGGCAAGCGATCACACCCCGCCCGCCCGCCGGTCTGCCCGCCCGTCTTTCCGCCTGGTACGGGGATGCACAGGCAAAACCGTCCCTGACACGTCGCGCCCGCTCTCGCAAGAATTGCCGTGCGCCGGCCCAGAACGCCGGTCAGGACACGTGCCCCCGGATCATTCGCGCGCGCAACCCGCAGTACGGCAAGTACCGCAAGTACCGCAAGCAGTACAGCAAGAAGCAACCGCACCCACCCAAGGAACGACATGCACCTCGACGACTACCGCACCCTCGGCCGCAGCGGTCTGCGGGTCAGCCCCCTCACCCTCGGCGCGATGCTGTTCGACGACCCGCACCGCGGCTGCGACCGCGAGACCGCGTTCGAGATCATGTCGCACTATGTCGATGCCGGCGGCAACATGATCGACACGGCGAACGTCTACGCTGCCGGTCGCTCCGAAGAGACGGTCGGCGCCTTCCTCGCCTCCCGCCCCGGGACGCGTGACCGGCTGGTGATCTCGACCAAGTTCGCGAGCAACCTCTTTCCCGGCGACCCCAACGGCGGCGGCGCGGGCCGCAAGGCCCTGATGGCCCAACTGGACGACTCGCTACGCCGACTCGGCACCGACTACATCGACCTGTACTGGCTGCACGGCCACGACCCGCACACCCCGCTGGAGGAGACGGTCTCCGCGCTCGACGACGTGGTGCGCTCGGGCAAGGTCCGCTACGTCGGCCTCTCCGACGTACCCGGCTGGGCGATCGGCCGGGCCGCGACCATCGCCGAGTTCCGCGGCTGGGCACCGATCGTGGCCCTCCAGCCCGAGTACTCCCTGCTGGCCCGCAGCGCGGAGAGCGAGATGTTCGGCATCGCCCGTGAGCTGCGGCTCGGCGTCACTCCCTGGAGCCCGCTCGCCGCGGGCGTCCTGTCCGGCCGCTACACCCGCGCCGACCGGACCCCCCGGGGCACGGCCCGGACCAAGGCGGCCCAGGCACGCCTGTCGGAACGCACCTTCGAGATCCTGGACGCCCTCGGCGCGATCGCGGAGCGGCAGGACAGCTCCGTCGCCGCGGTCGCACTCGCCTGGGTGCTCCAGCAGCCGCTGGTCACCTCGCCGATCGTCGGCGTCCGCCGCACCGCCCACCTCGACGGCGCCCTGACGGCCCTCTCGGTCACCTTCGCCCCCGATGAACTCACCGCCCTCGACGGGCTGACCACGCCCACCCTGGCCTTCCCCTACCCGTACCTGGCGGGCACGGTGCAGCTCCAGCAGGCCGGCGCCACGATCAACGGCGTACCCTCCCGGACCTTCCAGCACTGAGCATTCAGGCGTCCACAACACCATGTCGGGCTCTTTAGTAGCGCACGACTTAGTCGTGCGCTACTGTTCTGCTCGTCGCCCAGCCGGACCGGCCGGGCGCACCGAGCATCGACGTACCGCAGGAGGAGCCCCATGTCCGAGCAGACCGGCCGTCCCGTGCTGGAACCCGCCGCCGCCGCGTTCGCCGAGGCCACCGCCAACCCGCCCTACCTCTTCGACCTCGGCCCCGTCGAAGGCCGCAAGGCCGTCGACGACGTCCAGTCGGGCGCCGTCGACAAGCCGCGGGTCGACGAGGAGTGGGTCACCGTCCAGGGCGGACCCACCGGATCGGTCAAGGCCCGTGTCGTCCGGCCGGCCGGCGCCGACGGCCCGCTGCCCGTCATCCTCTACATCCACGGCGCCGGCTGGGTCTTCGGCAACGCGCACACCCACGACCGCCTCGTGCGCGAACTCGCCGTCGGCACCCGTGCCGCCGTCGTCTTCCCCGAGTACGACCTCTCACCCGAGGCCCGCTACCCCACCGCCATCGAGCAGAACTACGCCGTCGCCCGCTGGATCGTCACCGACGGCCCGGCGAAGAACCTCGACGCCACCCTCATAGCCGTCGCCGGCGACAGCGTAGGCGGCAACATGGCCGCCGCCCTCACCCTCATGGCCAAGGAACGCGGCGACGTCCCCCTCGTCCAGCAGGTCCTCTTCTACCCCGTCACCGACGCCGCCTTCGACACCGGCTCCTACCACCGGTTCGCCGAGGGCTACTTCCTGCGCCGCGACGCCATGCAGTGGTTCTGGGACCAGTACACGACCGACCCCGAGGACC
This sequence comes from Streptomyces sp. NPDC056161, assembly GCF_042268025.1. Taxonomy (NCBI): domain Bacteria; kingdom Bacillati; phylum Actinomycetota; class Actinomycetes; order Kitasatosporales; family Streptomycetaceae; genus Streptomyces; species Streptomyces sp. NPDC056161. The sequence goes on along the minus strand of NZ_JBHJUV010000027.1, from coordinate 120,236 downwards.
GCGCCCGGATCACCGCCTCCCCGCTGCGCGCCACCACCGATCAGCTCACCGGTCTGCCGCCCGCCCTCGTCATCACCGCCGAGGCCGACGTCCTGCGCGACGAGGGCGAGCGCTACGCCGGCAAGCTCCGCCAGGCCGGCGTCCCCGTCACCGCCGTCCGCTACCAGGGCGTCATCCACGACTTCGTCATGCTCAACGCCCTCCGCGAGACCAACGCCGCCGAGGCCGCCATCACCCAGGCCGTCTCCACCCTCCGCACCGCCCTCGGCACCGACTGAGCGGCACGCGCACGCCCCTCGGCACCGACTGAGCGGCGCGTGCCCGGCCCTCAGCACCGACTGAGCGGCGCGTGTCCGGCCCGCCGCACACCCGGGCACACCGGGCGCGGCGGGCCGGACCACGGCTCCGACGAGGTCAGCGGCGCAGGAACTCCAGCAGGTCGGCGTTGAACCGCTCCTTGTAGCCGGGCACCATCGCGAGGCCGTGGCTGCCGCCCTCGTACACCTTCAACTCGGCGTCCGGAACGATGTTCACGGACTTGCGGGCGGTGGCGTCGATGGGGACCACCTGGTCGTCGTCGCCGTGCACGATCAGCGTGGGCACGTCGAACTGCTTCAGGTCGTCGGTGAAGTCGGTGTACGCGAAGGCGTCCACGCACTTCACCGCGCCCTCGATGGTCTCGGCCATGGCCATGTGCCAGAACGCGTCGCGGTTGCCCTGGGTGACCTTGTTGCCGGGCCGGTTGGCGGAGAAGAACCCCTCCGAGGTGTCCTTCCAGAACTGCGAGCGCTCCGCGAGGATGCCCTGCTTGAGCTGCTGGAAGACCTCGTCCGGGACGCCCTCGGGGTTGGCTGCGGACTTGAGCATCAGCGGGGGGACGGCCGACAGCAGGACCGCCGAGCGGATCCGGCCGGTGCCGTGGCGGCCGATGTAGCGGGCCAGTTCGCCACCGCCCATGGAATGCGCGACCAAGGTGACGTCGCGCAGGTCCAGGGTGGTGATCAGGTCGTTGAGGTCGTCGGCGAAGGTGTCGAAGTCGTAGCCGCCCCACACCGGGGTGGAGCGCCCGTGGCCGCGCCGGTCGTGCGCGATGCCGCGGTAACCGGCATCGGCGACCGCCTTCAACTGGTCCTGCCAGGCATCGCCGTTGAGCGGCCAGCCATGGATGAAGACCACGGGCTGGCCGTGCCCCCAGTCCATGTAGAAGATCTCGACTCCGTCTCGGGTGGTACACGTGGGCATGGTCAGTGCCTCCGGTCTTCCTGGACGTACACCCCTTCTCCACCACCCTGCACGCGCCGCCGACGGCGCGCACCTCGGCCGCCCCACCGGCGGGGGACGGACCCGGACGTCCGGGCACACGGCTCGCGCTCGGGCGGACACGGAGCGTACGACGAGCCCGGCAGACCCCCTGGGGCCCTCACGGAGAAGGCCCCAGGAGTCCGTCGCCGGTCGGGGCGATCGGCCGGACCGCGCTAGGGGCGGAAGTTCGGCTGCTTCTCCTTGCGGAGCGAGTTCATCACGTTGTCGTTGAGGTTGAGGTGGTGGCGGACCAGCTCGCTGGGGGTCAGCGCCATCCACTGGGCCAGGCTGACGTCCTCGAAGCGGGGCGCCAGGAACATTTCGAGCAGCTTGAGCGGGGTGTCGCCGGTGTTCTCGATGTAGTGGCCCATCGCGAACGGGACGTAGCCCACGTCCCCGGCCTGGTAGTCGAACGTCCTGTTGCGCCCCGAGTCGGCGAAGACGCCCATCCGTCCCTGCCCGGAGAGGTAGTACTGCCACTCGTCGTTGGTGGGGTGCCAGTGCAGTTCCCGGATGGCGCCGGGCTCGATCTCCACCAGCGCGGCCGACGTGGTCGTCGACGCCTCGAAGTTGCGTGAGTCGACGATCCGGGCCGTGCCGCCGCTGGTGACCACCGGCGTCTGGGAGTCCAGGCTGTGCTTGAAGCTGCGGGGTACGTCACCGCTCGGGCTGAGAATCCGGTCGGATTCGAGCGACGGCGGGACCTGGCCGTTGAACATGTACAGCTCGGAGGTCGGGAGCGAGGAGAAGTCCTCCTCGCGGACGCCGAAGTTCTTGGCCAGCACCGACCGGGGCGTGTGGGCGAACCAGTCGCTGATGAGGAACGTGTTGTTCTCGGAGAATCCGCCGTCGTTGAAGACGAGAAGGAACTCGACGCCCTCCTCCAACGCCTGGATGTGGTGCGGTATGCCCTGCGGGAAGAACCAGAGGTCGCCGGCCGAGACGTCTTCGAGGAAGTTCCGGCCCTCCTGGTCGACGGCGCTGACCCGGCACTTGCCCTCCAGGACGTAGGCCCACTCGGACTGCTTGTGCCAGTGCAGTTCCCGGATCGCTCCGGGCTTGAGCCGCATGTTCACACCGGCGAGGGTGGTGGCGATCGGCAGTTCGCGCTGGGTCACCTCGCGGGCCCAGCCGCCGTCGTCGAGTCGCATGTGTGCCTGGCTGAAGGAGAACTTCAGGTTCGGCACGGTGCCCGAGTCGGTCTCGGGCGGGACGAGGATGTTGGGGTTCTGGAGGTCCAGCTGCGTGTTGCGCGGGCCGTCGTCGGTGGCCCCCTGGCCGTCCCGGATGGGCTGCGGCACCTCGCGCGTGGGGGTCTCGGTCATGGCGGAGCCCTGCCTTTCTGATGGGGGGGGTGGCCCGGCCGACCGTTTCTGACGGTCCGCCGTACGAACGGGTCGGGTCAGGTATCAGCCGCCTTTCACCATGGTCACGACGAGGTAGGCGTTCAGGCAGATCACCAGGGCGCACACGAGGGCGCCGGCCGCGGTGGTGACGGGCCGGTTGGCCAGCGGGCCCATGAGGTCCTTGCGCCGCGTGATGACGACGAGCGGCAGCAGGGCGAAGGGGATGCCGAACGCGAGGACGACCTGGCTGAAGACGAGAGTGGAGGTGACGGGAAGCCCGACGCACAGCACGAGCAGTGCCGGTGCCATGGTCACGAGGCGCCGTGCGAGGAGCGGGACGCGCCGCCGCAGGAATCCCTGCATCACCACCTGCCCGGCACACGTCCCCACGCTCGCGGAGGAGATGCCGGACGCGAGCAACGCCACCGCGAAGGCCATCGCCGCTCCACCGCCGACGGTCCGGCCCAGGTCGGCGTGGGCGGCGGTGATGGCGTCCAGGCTCCCCAGGTCCGTGTCCTGGAAGAGAGCCGCGGAGAGGCAGAGCATGCCGAGGTTGACGGCGCCCGCGAGGGTGAATCCCAGGGCGCAGTCGATCCGCAGCCAACGCAGCAGGAAACGCCGGTCGTTCGGCCCGTCCGCCCGCACCCGCCGCTGGGTGAGCGCGGAATGCAGGTAGACCGCGTGCGGCATCACCGTGGCCCCGACGACGGCCGCTGCGAGCAGCCCGGTGTCCGTACCCCGGAGGTCGGGCACCAGGCCGGCCGCGACGCCGGTCGCGGAGTGCCGGCCGACGGTCAGCAGGTCGTAGGCGAATCCGCACAGGACCAGGAGCAGCAGGGCGGACACGGCGAGTTCGAAGGTGCGGCAGCCCCTTCGCTGGCAGGCCAGGACGGCGAACGACACCAGCGCCGTCACCAGTGCGGCGAGCGGGATCGGCATGCCGAACAGCAGGCTCAGCCCGAGCGCGGCACCGGCGAACTCCGCCAGGTCCGTGGCCATCGCGACCAGTTCCGCCTGCGCCCACAGCAGCCGGCTCAGCCACCGCGGTGCCAGCTCGCGGACCTGTTCGGGGAGGTTCCTGCCGGTGGCCAGTCCGAGCTTCGCCGACAGGTACTGCACGAGCAGCGCCATGACGTTGGCGAGGACGACGACCCATACGAGCAGGTAGCCGGTGCGCGCGCCCGCCTCGACGTTGGTCGCCACGTTGCCCGGGTCGACGTACGCGACCGCCACGACGAAGGCCGGTCCGAGCAGCGCCAGCCGGAACCGCCACCGGCCCCGGGCGCGGATGTCGGAGAAGTCTCCGAGGACCTGCGCGGTGTCGGCCGGGCCGACGGGACGTGCCGGGCGCGCGGTGGCCGGAGCGCTCATCGCCGCCGCCCGGGATCCGGCCGCCCGGGATCCGGCCGGCCGGGCACGGAAGGTGCCGGCCGGTTGCGGACGAAACGGCGGCTGGTGAGCCGGAACACGAGGAAGGCAGCGAGGAGCAGTCCCCGGCCGGGCATCTGGTGGGTCACGGCCAGGACGACGAGGAACATCAGCAGCGCGTCGTAGGTCCGGGCCGGAATTCCGGTGCGCCGCGGACGGACGGTGCCGGCGGCCGGCAGGAGGCCCGCGTACCAGGGGGACGGAGGTGAGGATGTGGAGCGGTGCGTGAACACGGTGGCTCCTCTCGTCTCATGGCCGGTTCGTCTCATGGCCGGTTCGTCTCATGGCCGGTCCCCGATTCCGAGTCACACGGGGAGCCTGGAGGAACCGGATCACCGAGTCGTCACCACGGCGTCACCCCGCGCGGCGAGGCGCCTTCGGCGGGCGGGAGGCGGCCGGGACGGCGCCGGTCCGCGCGCCGTGCGCACGGTCGGAGCGGGGACGTCCGGGCCCAGATGTGCGGACGGACCCACGGTGTTCCAATGGGAGGTGCGGCCCGCCCGCACCGCCGCACCACCGGCCGGCGACGATCCGACGGTGCCCTCGGCGGAGCCGCAGAGCAGGTGCCACCACGAACTCCGCGGCCACCAGGCGCTCCGCGGACGCCGAGAACTCCGCGAACGCCGAGAACGCCGAGAACTCCGGACACCGCGCACTCCGCGCACTCCCCGGACACCGCCGGGGCCGCCGGACGCGCCACACGGAGATTCCACTTCCCGCCGGCGACGGCTTCTTCGCGGTCCGAGGAGACGCAATGGACGAGCACTCCGCCGAACAGCGATCGCGCGACCTTCCCCAGCTGACGCTCATGGGCGGTTTCGACCTGCGGTACGCGGGACGGTCCGTGCCCGTCGCACCCGCGGGCCGGCGCTTGCTGAGCCTCCTGGTGCTGAGTCGCCGCACGCTCACCCGGGAACACGTCGCCGGGAAACTGTGGCCCGACACCTGTGGCGACCGGGCGGCCGGCTGTCTGCGCTCGGCCCTGTGGCGGTTGCCCAGACCGGAACGGCCGCTGGTCGTCGCTACGGTGAGCACCCTTCAGCTGTCACCGGACATCGCGACGGATCTGGCGGCCGTCGAGGACACCCTGCAACGGGTGATCGCCTGGTCGGAACGGTCAGAGCGGCCGGCACCGCCGGGGCCGTCCGGGCCGCCGCGGCGGCACGACGGGCACGACGGGCACGCCGCGGCGCCGCCCCCGGACCTGGAGCCGGCGGACCATGCCCTGAGCAGCGACCTGCTGCCGGAGGCGTGGGACGAGTGGGTGATCGTCGAACGGGAGCGGCTGCACCAAATGCGGCTGCACGCCCTGGAATCGCTCGCCCGGGGCCACCGGTCCGCCGGCCGGTTCGGCCGGGCGCTGGACGCGGCCCTGCGGGCGGTCGCCGGCGAACCACTGCGCGAGAGCGCGCACCGGCAGGTCATCGAGACCTACCTCGCGGAGGGGAACACCGGCGCGGCCCTGAGGCACTTCGGCGAGCTGCGCGAGCTGCTCCGTACCGAACTCGGGCTCGAACCCTCCCCGGCGCTGTGCCGTCGCATGGACAGCGCGGTCGCGGCCCTGCGCACGCGACGGTGACGTTCGGGTGGCGGCGGCCCGCGACGCTGGAGCCATGACTGTTCCTGACACTCACACCGGAGTACTCGTCATCCGTGTCTGGTGGGAGCCGGGACAGACCCCGGCTCTACGGGCCCGCCTGCTGGTCGCCGACAGCGCCCTGCACCCCCCTGTCGTCTACGCGACCGCCGCGGGTCCGGACGACGTCTGCCGGCAGGTCGCCGCATGGCTCCAGCGGTGGACCGAGAGCATCACGGCCCCGGATGAGTGACCTCACCCGACGTCACCCGACCTCACCCGACCTCGCCCGGCCACGGGCCGCACCAGTGCATCCACCGGTGTTCCCGTCATGCTTCCGCGGCACGGCAAAAGTATGGCGCCGACCAGCCGTTTCCGCAGGTCAGCGCCGATGTACCAAGTGGTGCCCGGAACCGGACTTGAACCGGTACGCCCGCGAGGGCAGCGAGGTTTAAGCTCGCCGTGTCTGCATTCCACCATCCGGGCAGGCCTTGGCTCCGCTTTTCGGGGGTCCCGAGCCTATCGGGACGGTCCCCCTGAACAGCGGGCACGCGGACCGATGTTGTCTTATTTTATTGATGTCTGAGGGTGCATCAGACCACGGTACGGTCCATCCGCACTTGCCAATAGCGTGACGGCCGGTGGGTACGTGCGTACGCGGAATGACGGAATTTCACCGTCCCTACGAGGGCGCTCCACCTGTTCTTGGCAAGTCACCGGCCGGTGCCCGGCGGGCGGCGGCGTCTCCTGCTCACGGGTCGTCCCACCGTCATCCCCAGGTATGACACCGCCCGCTCCCCTCCGACCGGAGTCGGCCCCGAGAACGGGAACAGCGGCTGACTCCAGCGCCCCGGGCGGCCGGGACGATGGACGCAGTCCCCACGAAGCCGTCGTCCCGACAGGAGCACCCTCCCGTGACCACCACACCCATCGCCGCCCACCAGGCCACCGCCGTGGCCGCTCGCGCCACGGAGCTGTCGAAGATCTACGGGCAGGGCGAGACCCAGGTGGTCGCCCTGGACCGGGTCTCCGTCGACTTCCAGCAGGCCCAGTTCACCGCGATCATGGGGCCGTCGGGCTCCGGCAAGTCCACGCTGATGCACTGCGTCGCGGGCCTCGACACGTTCTCCTCCGGCTCCGTGCGGATCGGCGACACGGAGCTGGGCTCCCTGAAGGACAAGCAGCTCACCAAGTTGCGCCGGGACAAGATCGGCTTCATCTTCCAGGCGTTCAACCTGCTGCCGACGCTGTCGGCGCTGGAGAACATCACGCTCCCGATGGACATCGCGGGCCGCAAGCCGGACAAGCAGTGGCTGAACACGGTGATCGAGATGGTGGGCCTGTCGGGGCGGCTCAGCCACCGGCCCGCCCAGCTCTCCGGCGGCCAGCAGCAGCGCGTCGCCGTCGCCCGCGCCCTGGCCGCCAAGCCGGACATCGTCTTCGGTGACGAGCCGACCGGAAACCTGGACTCCCGCTCCGGCGCCGAGGTGCTGGGCTTCCTGCGCAACTCGGTGCGCCAGCTGGGACAGACGGTGGTGATGGTGACCCACGACCCGATGGCGGCGGGCTACGCGGACCGGGTGGTGTTCCTCGCGGACGGACACATCGTCGACGAGTTGTACGGGCCGACCGCGGACTCGGTCCTGGACCGCATGAAGCGGTTCGACGCCAAGGGCCGCACCAGCTGACCCCCGACCCCACCACGGACTGAAGAGAACACCATGTTCCGCACCGCCCTGCGCAACGTACTCGCGCACAAGGCCCGGCTCCTGATGACCGTCCTCGCCGTGATGCTCGGCGTGGCTTTCGTGTCGGGGACCCTGGTCTTCACCAACACCATCTCCGACGCCTACCAGAACAGTTCCGCGCAGGGCTACGACGGCGTCGACGTCGCCGTACAGCCCAAGCACCAGGACGCCGAGGGCGACCGGACCGGCAGGACCCCGGAGCTGACCCAGTCGGTGCTCGACGCGAGCGCCAAGGTCCCGGGTGCCGCCTCCGCCACCGGTGTCGTCAGCGGCTTCACCGCGATCGCCGACAAGGACGGCAAGCTCGTCGGCGGCGGCTGGCAGTCCCGCGGCGGCAACTACTGGGGCGACAAGGACGCCCGGTACCCGCTCATCGGCGGCCACGCCCCGAGCGGCCCGGACCAGGTCCTCATCGACTCCAAGACCGCCGAGCGGGCCGGCTACGAGGTCGGCGACACCGTGCGCGTCTCGGTCGACGGTCCGGTCCTCACCCCGAAGATCGCCGGCATCTTCACCACCGACGACGGCAACGTGTCCGCGGGCGGCAGCCTCGCCCTGTTCGACACGGCGACCGCGCAGAAGCTGTTCGGCAAGCCGGGCACGTACGACGAGATCGACGTCCGGGCGAAGCCGGGCACCGGCCAGGCGGCTCTGAAGACGCAACTGGACGCGGCCCTGCCCAAGGGCCTGACCGAGACCACCACCGGTAAGAAGCTCGCCGACGACCAGGCCGAGCAGATCGCCTCCGGCATGAGCGGGCTGCGGCAGGGGCTGCTGGTCTTCGCCGGCATCGCGCTGTTCGTCGGCACGTTCATCATCGCCAACACCTTCACCATGCTGGTCGCCCAGCGCACCAAGGAACTGGCGCTGCTGCGGGCGGTCGGCGCCTCCCGCCGCCAGGTCACCCGGTCGGTGCTGATCGAGGCGTTCGTGGTCGGCGCGGTCGCCGGTGTGGCCGGTCTGCTCGCCGGCATCGGCATCGGCGCGGGACTGCGCTCGCTGATGGGTTCGTTCGGCCAGACGATGCCCGACGGACCGCTGGTCGTCACGCCCGGCACGGTGGCCGCCGCCCTCGTGGTCGGCATCGTCATCACCATGCTGGCGGCCTGGCTGCCCGGCCGCCGGGCGGCGAAGATCCCGCCGGTCGCCGCGATGAGCAGCCTGCACGCGCAGGCCACCACCAAGTCGCTGGTGCTGCGCAACACGATCGGCGCGCTGTTCTCGGCGGCGGGTGTCGCGGTGATCGTGGCGGCCACCGGGATGGAAGGCTCCGACGGCCAGGCGCCGATGGGCCTGGGCGCCGTACTGCTGATCATCGGTGTGTTCGTCCTGACGCCGCTGCTGTCCCGCCCGCTGATCGCGGCGGCGGCCCCGCTGCTGCGTGTCTTCGGGGTGGCGGGCAAGCTCGCCCGGCAGAACTCGGTGCGCAACCCGCGCCGCACCGCCGCCACCGCGTCGGCGCTGATGATCGGCCTGACCCTGATCACCGGCATGACGGTGATGGCGGGCAGTCTTCAGCAGGCGATCGACAAGATGGCCGGCTCGGCGCTGCGCGCGGACTACGTCGTGTCGATGGCGAACGGCAACCAGCTCTCCCCCGACGTCGCCCGCGAGCTCGCGGCGACGAGCGGCGTGACCGCCAGCAGCCCGCTGCGCAACGCGCCCTCCCGCATCGACGGCGAGACCGAGTTCCTGACCGGCGTCAACGGCTCGGCCATCGGCAAGCTGACCGACCTGAAGGTCGACGCGGGCTCGTTCACGGTGGCCGGCACCCGGGTCGTGGTCGACGACGACACCGCCAAGTCCCGCGGCTGGAAGGCCGGTTCGGACTTCACCGTGCACTACGAGGACGGCAAGCAGCAGCGGCTGACGGTGGCCGGCGTCTACGAGGGCAACGACATGATCCGCGGGATCATGCTCGACACCACGACCCTCGCGCCGCACCAGGTGGACGCGGCCGACATGCAGGTCATGGTCAAGACCGCGGACGGCGCGTCGAGCGCGACCAAGGACCGGCTGGAGAAGGCCCTCGGCTCCAACCCGGCGATCCTGGTCCAGGACAAGAAGGACCTGTCCGACAGCATCGCGCAGGTGTTCACCATCGTGCTGAACATGGTCTACGGCCTGCTCGCGATGGCGGTGATCGTCGCGGTCCTCGGGGTCGTCAACACCCTGGCCATGTCGGTGTTCGAGCGCTCCCAGGAGATCGGCATGCTCCGCGCGATCGGCCTGGACCGCAAGGCCGTCAAGCGGATGGTCCGCCTGGAGTCCCTGGTCATCTCCCTCTTCGGCGGCATCCTCGGCCTCGGCCTCGGGGTGTTCTTCGGCTGGGCCGCCGGACAGCTGATCGGCGCCCGGCTGTCGACCTACGAACTGGTCCTGCCGTGGACCCGGATGGGCATCTTCCTGCTGCTCGCGGGAGTGGTCGGCATCCTGGCCGCGCTGTGGCCCGCCCGGCGGGCGTCCCGGCTGAACACGCTGGCGGCGATCAAGTCGGAGTGACCGCCGGCGATCCGGTACGGATGTGCGCGGGCCCCTTCCGGTTGCGGAAGGGGCCCGCGTTCCTGTCTGCGGTCCGGTCAGTTCCAGGTGCGGGTGCGCAGGGGCAGCACGGACTTCCCGGACTCGGGCGTGCGCACCGCGAGGACCTGGTTCACGCCGATGCGGTTGGTCTCGAAGGCCAGCGCGGAGGCCGCCATGTACAGGCGCCAGACGCGGGCGCGGCCGGGCCCGGCGAGGCGGACCGCCCGATTCCAGTCGGCTTCCAGGCGGGTCACCCACTGGCGCAGGGTGAGCGCGTAGTGCTCGCGGATCGCCTCCACGTCCCGGACCTCGAAACCGGCCCGCTCCAGCAGCGTCACGGTGCTGCCGACCGGGGCCAGCTCGCCGTCGGGGAAGACGTAGGAGTCGATGAACTCGTCCACCCGGTAGGCCGCTTCGTCCCGCTGCGGACGGCGGGCGATCTGGTGGTTGAGGAGCCGTCCGCCGGGCTTCAGCAGGGCGTACAGATCCGTCGCGTACTCCAGGTACCGCTCGGCGCCGACGTGCTCGGCCATGCCGATGGAGGAGATCGCGTCGTAGGGGCCGTCGACGACGTCCCGGTAGTCCTGCACCCGGATCTCCACCCGGTCGGTCAGCCCCTCCTCGGCGACCCGCTTGCGGGCGAAGGCGGCCTGTTCCTGGGAGAGGGTGACGCCGACGACGTGCACGCCGTGCTCGCGGGCGGCGTGGATCGCCATCGAGCCCCAGCCGCAGCCGACGTCGAGGAGCCGCAGGCCCGCGGTGAGGCCGAGCTTGCGGCAGACGAGTTCGAGCTTGTCGCGCTGCGCGGACTCCAGGGTCCCGGCCTCCTCCCAGTAGGCGCAGGAGTACACCATGGACGGGCCGAGGACGATCTCGTAGAAGTCGTTGCCGACGTCGTAGTGGTGGCTGATGGCCTGCTTGTCGCTGCGCCTGGTGTGCAGGTGCCGGTGCCTGCGGACCTCTTCGCGGGGCGGGGCGGGCGGGATCGGCGGTCCGGCCATCCTCAGCAGCTCACCGGCGGCGGCGAGCACCCCGGGCTCGCGCAGCCTGCGGCCGAGCGGACGGGTGTCCTCGCTGCGCTCCCACACCAGCGGGGACATCAGCGCGAGCGCCGAGTAGAGGTCGCCCTCGACGGTCAGGTCGCCGGAGACCCAGGCCCGTGCCAGGCCCAGCTCGCCCGGCTTGAACAGCAGCCGGCGCAGGGCGCGCCGGTTGCGGACGACCAGGACCGGCGCGCCCGGCGGGCCGGCCTGTGAACCGTCCCAGGCGCGGACGCGGACCGGGAGCGGTGCTCCCAGCAGCTGCTCGACAAGACTCTTCAGCCGCGACGCGGCGTCGGCCATGATGCACACCTCCGGAAGAGGGATCTGGTGAGACGGAACCTGCGGAATCTGCCACTGGATTCGGTCACCTCAGGCAACGATCGCACTGGGCGACGTCATTCCCCAACGCTGCCACCGGCGCCACCATGCCCGTACCGCCACACCACCGCCACACTGACGCCGCCGTTCGTCCACAGGACACCCGATAGTTCGGCCACGGACACCCGATAGGCGGATCGGGGCGCTGCGCACCCGCCGGGACGAGCGCCGCGACACACCGTCCGGGCCGGGCATTTGAGAAGCGTCCCACGAACGTGTATGACACCATCCCCCATGAATTCCGAAGCGCCGGCGGGGGAAGTCGCAGTCGATGCCAGGCCCTGGCTCCCCGACCTGAACGACATGCTGATCGACGACCTGCCGTCCCTCGACGACCCGACACTGCGACCGGCCGTCACGGCGCTGCTGCACGACGTCCGACGCCCCCTCAGCTCCGTGGCGGGCAGTCAGGGCCGCGTTTGAGCTGTGCGACCAGCCCGGACGCGTCACGGACGTCGTGTGGGAAGCCCTCGGCGGTCATGAACACGGGCCGGCAGTCAAAACCGCTCTGGAGCCGTTCCCAGCGTCGTATCCACTCCCGGTATCAGCCCTGTTCGCGCAGCCGGTCGAGGCTGCGCAGGACCACCTCGTAGCGGGCGGCGAGCTTGGCCCGCGCGCCCGCACCCGAACGGGCCGCTGCCGGAGGGATGCAACCGCGCACCCGCCCGACGGGGCCGTGCCGAGGGGTCCGTGCCGAGGAAGCCGTTGCGAGGGGTGCGCGTGCCCGCCCGCCGGACGGGGCGGTGTCGAGGGGCACGCGAACCGGCCGCGCACCGGGCAGGCCGCCCGGCGCCGGGGCCCCGCACCAGGGCGGATGGCCGCCGCACGCCGAAGGGGCCGCCCGCACCACGGATGGCGGGCGGCCCCTTCGGGCGGCTGGACGAGGCGGACGGGAGCCCCGGTCGGGCTCGGCCGGTCAGGATGCCTTGGCCTTGGCCTCGTTCTTGTCGGACCCGGCCACGGCCGCGGCGGCGACCGGCGCCGGCTTGGCGGCCTCGTAGAACTCCTCGCGGGGGTGCTCCATGGCGCCGAGGGAGACGACCTCGCGCTTGAGGAACATGCCGAGGGTCCAGTCGGCGAAGATGCGGATCTTGCGGTTCCAGGTCGGCATGGCCATGCCGTGGTAGCCACGGTGCATGTACCAGGCGAGCCGGCCCTTGACCTTGATCTTCATCTTGCCCATGACGATCATCGCGACGCCCTTGTGGAGGCCGAGGCCGGCCACCGCGCCCTTGTTGGCGTGCGCGTAGTCCTTCTGCTTGAAGCCCCGCATGCCGGAGATGACGTTGTCGCCGAGCACCTTGGCCTGGCGCAGCGCGTGCTGGGCGTTGGGCGGGCACCAGGCGTTCGGGTTGCCGGCCTTGCGGCCGACGAGGTCCGGCACCTGGGCGTTGTCACCGGCGGCCCAGATGTAGTCCGTGCCCTGCACCTGGAGGGTCGCCGCGGTGTCCACGTGGCCGCGCGGACCGAGCGGCAGGCCGTAGCGGGACAGGACCGGGTTGGGCTTGACGCCCGCGGTCCACACGATCGTGTTGGAGTCGACCTCCAGCCCGTTCTTCAGCACCACGTGGCCGTCGACGCAGGAGTCCATGGAGGTGGAGAGGTAGATCTCCACGCCGCGGCTCTCCAGGTGCTCCTTGCCGTACAGGCCGAGCTTGGGGCCGACCTCCGGGAGGATCTTGTCGGCGGCGTCGACGAGGATGAACCGCATGTCCTCGCGGGAGACGTTGTTGTAGTACTTGGCCGCGTCCCGGGCCATGTCCTCGACCTCGCCGATGGTCTCCGCGCCTGCGAAGCCACCGCCGACGAAGACGAAGGTGAGCGCCTTGCGGCGGATCTCCTCGTCGGTCGTGGAGTCGGCCTTGTCGAGCTGTTCGAGGACGTGGTTGCGCAGGCCGATGGACTCCTCGACGCCCTTCATGCCGATGCCCTGCTCGGCGAGGCCGGGGATCGGGAAGGTGCGGGAGACCGCGCCGAGCGCGATCACCAGGTAGTCGAAGGGCAGTTCGTACGCCTCGCCGACGAGCGGGGCGACGGTCGCGACCTTGCGGTCCTGGTCGATGGTGGTGACCCGGCCGGTGAGGACCTCCGCCTTCGGCAGCACGCGTCGCAGGGGGACGACGACGTGGCGAGGGGAGATGCTGCCGGCGGCGGCTTCGGGGAGGAAGGGCTGGTAGGTCATGTACGACCGGGGGTCGACGACCGTGACGGTCGCCTCGCCGTAGCGCATCTTCTTGAGGATGCGCCGAGCCGCGTACAGGCCTACGTACCCACCGCCTACTACGAGGATCCTGGGACGCTCCGTGGTGCTCATGGCATTGAGTATCCACCTGCCTCAGGGGGGTAGCTCGTGCGCCCCTTCACAAGCTTCGCGGGGCCTTGTGTTAGACTCCGCGGCCCACTCGGACCAGGGCATGGCGGGACCGCGGGACCCGTGTCCGGTACCGACCGTTGTCAATGGCGCGTGAGCTGCCCGTCCGGACTTCCGGGTGAGGCGGACAACCCCTTCCGACACCGCCGCACGACCCCTCCGGATCGCTCCCTTGAGCACGCCCGCAGGGCCGTTGAGCCCCCTGTCGACAGGCCCCGACCCGTTCGGCCCGACACCCGGCAGGAAATCCTTGTGAAGAACTTCACGAAGTTTTCCGGCGGCGCGTCGCGGGACGGCACGTCGGGGCCCTCGCAAGCCGCTCATATGTTATCCGGATAGCTCAGCGGAGTGCCGCCGACGGGTGAAAGATCGGTGGAGGCCGGGTGGAGAACGGCCTCGGGGACCAGCCCGGTTGAGGGCGGCACCGGCGGCCTGGCGCCGCCCCGACCGGCCGGTACCGCCGATGGCCGGTACCGCCGATGGCCGGTACCGCCGCGATCGGGGCGGTGGTGCGCCGGCCGGCCACCGTCATCGAGGAGGGCCGGGACCCGTCCTCGACGAGCGGCGCACCGGCCGGCACCGCCTAGCGTGTGCTGCCGGCCCGGCGGCCCGGCCTCACTTCAGGTGGCGGCCGAAGAACCGGTCCCCGTCCTCCCTCTCGAACCACGGGGTGCCGGTGTGCCCGCCCAGATTGGCGTGCAGCGTCTTCTCCTTGCTGCCGAAGGCGTCGAACAGGTCCAGGGCCCGCTGCCGGGGGTTCCCTTCGTCGTCCCACTGCAACAGGAACAGCAGCGGAACGGTGACCTGCCGGGCCTCCTCGCGCTGGGCGCGGGGCACGAAACCCCCGGCGAAGAGACCGGCGGCGGCGATACGCGGTTCGGTCACCGCGAGGCGGATGCCGAGGGCGGTCCACCCCGAGTACCCGACCGGGCCGCCGGTCTCGGGCAGAGACAGGAGGGCGTCCAGGGTGGTCCGCCATTCCGGGGCCGCCTTTTCGACCAGCGGGCCGACGAAGGACTCGAAGATCTCGTCGGTCGGCTCGCCCGCCCGCATCGCCCGGCGGAGGTCGGTGCGGGCCTGCTCGTCGGCGGCGGAACGCGGCCGGTCACCGCACCCGGCGGCGTCGATGGAGGCCACCGCGTAGCCGTACGCGGCAGAGAGCCGGGCGCGGGCCACCAGCCGGGGTTCCGCCTTGGGCAGGCCGTTGTTGTGGGCCATCAGGATCAGCGGGACCGGTGCGGACGCGGACGCCGATTCGGGCGTCCACAGGGTGCCGGGGATCTCGCCGAGGGAGAACTCGCGCTCGATGACGCCGTCGTCGAGGCGCCGTTCAGAAATGAATCGCACTGTCGTGCCTTTCGGGAGTGCTCAGAGCGGCGCTCCCGGACGACCTACCGCCCGACCGTGACCCCGGAGGGGAGCACCCATGTCGATACGTTCACGGGTACCACCTCCTCGATCTCTCGCACGGCCTCCGGAAAGGTAGCAGTGGCCGCCGTGGTCCGCCAACGGGTTTTCGCGCAGGGTGTACCGCAACCCGTAGGCGGTCAGGCCAAAGACCATCCGATGCCGTCGAGGATGTCGTGCTCGCTCACGACGACCTCGTGCGCGCCGGTGCGTTCCATGATCGCCAGCAGTACGAGCGACCCCGCGCCGATGACGTCGACGCGCCCGGGGTGCATGGACGGGATCGCGGCCCGCTCGGCGTGCGTGGAGCGCAGCAGCCACTCGGTGATCTCGCGGACCCGGTCACGGGAGACACGGGAGTGGTGGATGCGGGCGGAGTCGTAGGCGGGCAGCTCCTGGGCGATCGCCGACACGGTGGTCACGGACCCCGCGAGCCCCACCAGCGTGCGCGCCTCGCGCAGCGGAACCGTCTCCTCGGCGAGGTCCAGCGCCGCCTCGATGTCGGCCCGCATGGCGGCGATCTGCCGCTTCGACGGCGGGTCGCTCACCGCGCCCTCGGAGACCAGGTGGCGCTCGGTCATCCGGACACAGCCCACGTCGACGGAGCGCGCCGCGCGCACCCGATCGTCGCCGACCACGAACTCGGTCGAGCCGCCGCCGATGTCGACGACCAGGTAGGGCCGGGCGAGGTCGTCGCGGCCCTGGAGTTCCGCGGTGGCCCCGGTGAAGGAGAGCGCGGCCTCCTGGTCCCCGGAGATCACCTCGGGCTCCACGCCGAGGATGTCCAGCACGCCCCGTACGAACTCGTCCCGGTTCTCCGCGTCCCGGGAGGCGGAGGTCGCCACGAACCGCAGCCGCTCGGCGCCGTGCTCCTTGATGACCGCGGCGTACTCCCGGCAGGCGGCGAAGGTCCGCCCCAGGGCCTCGGGGGCGAGCCGGCCGGTGCGGTCGACGCCCTGGCCGAGCCGCACGATGGTCATCCGCCGGTCCAGGTCGACGAGTTCGCCCGTCGCGGGGTCGGCGTCGGCGACGAGCAGCCGGATCGAGTTCGTACCGCAGTCCACGGCGGCCACGCGGGTCACTGGTCGTCCCCCTCCGGGGTGGGCTTCACACCGTCGGTGTCTTTGGTGTGGGCGATGTCTTCGGTGTCCATGGTGTCCATGGTGCCTGTGGTGCCGGAGGCGCCTGCCGTGCCTGTGGTGCCGGAGACGCCTGTGGTGCCGGCGGTGTCTTCGGTGCCGGCGGTGTCTTCGGTGCCGGAGGTGTCTTCGGTGTCGGTGGAGGGGGCCGTGACGCACGGTCCCTTGCGCCACCACTCGGGCAGCAGCGCGATCGCCTCGTCGCCCAGCGGGTTCACCCCGGGCCCGGCGGCCAGTGCGTGGGCGACCAGGACGTGCAGGCACTTCACCCGGTCCGGCATGCCGCCCGCGCTCGGGAAGCCGGTCAGCTCCTCGATCTCGTCCCGGCGCCGGAGGTAGTCCTCGTGCGCGGCACGGTAGGCGGCGGCCAGGTCGGGGTCGGCGGCCAGGCGGTCCGTCATCTCCTTCATGACGCCGTTCGCCTCCAGTGTGCCGATCGCCGAGGAGGCGCGCGGGCACGTCAGGTAGTACAGCGTCGGGAAGGGGGTGCCGTCCGGCAGCCGCGGGGCCGTCTCCACGACGTCCGGCTGTCCGCACGGGCAGCGGTGGGCGATCGCGCGCAGCCCGCGGGGCGGACGCCCGAGCTGCTGCTTGAATGCCTCGACGTCCGCGGCGGTCGGTTCGGTGCGCGGAGTGGGCGGCGGAGGCGTGTCCATGACTGTGTTCGGGGTGTCTCTCTGTCGGTTCACTGGTCGGAGGCGTCGGACTTGTCGACGCCGTCCCAGACGTTCGCGTACCACGGGCGGTGCGCCGCGCCGAGGTCGGCGCGGGCCTGCTTGGCCGCGTTCGGGTCGATCATGATGTAGCCGGTCTCGCCGGGCATCACATAGTGCAGCCGCTCCCGGATCTGCTGCTCCGCGTACGCGTCGTCCTGCCAGCGTGCCTTGAGGTCGCGCAGCCGCTCGACCCGTTCCTCGGCCTGCCGGCGCTGCCGTTCCAGGTCGGCGATCTGGCCCCGCTGGGAGACGTACTGCCGTATCGGATAGGCGAGTGCCACCACCATCGTGCACAGGACCAGGGCGAGCAGCGCGGCGCGTCCGGTGAGCCGGGAGCGGCGGTCCTGCCGCCGGGTCTGGGAACGGTACACCCGGGCCGCCGTCTGCTCCCCGAGCAGCCGCAGCCGGGTCGTGGTGGAGAACCGGTCCCGGTCCTTCGCGGCCATCTCCGCCTCCCCTTCCCTGCCTGCTTCCCGCCCGCTTCCCGCATACTTCCGGCGTGCTTCCGGCGTGCTGCCGGATCGCTTCCGCTGTGCTTTCGCGTGCGTGCTCCGTGCGCGTCATACGCGCGTACGTCCCCGGACACGGTACGGGACCGGGTACGGGGACGTACGTACGACTGGCTGAGCCTCGGTCTTCGGCGGATCAGCCCTTGAAGCGCGGGAAGGCGCTGCGGCCGGCGTAGACCGCGGCGTCGTCGAGGATCTCCTCGATGCGCAGCAGCTGGTTGTACTTGGCGACGCGCTCGGAGCGGGCCGGGGCACCGGTCTTGATCTGGCCGCAGTTGGTGGCGACGGCCAGGTCGGCGATGGTGACGTCCTCGGTCTCACCGGAGCGGTGCGACATCATGCACTTGAAGCCGTTGCGCTGGGCCAGCTCGACGGCGTCCAGGGTCTCGGTCAGCGAGCCGATCTGGTTGACCTTGACCAGCAGGGCGTTGGCGGTGCCCTCCTCGATGCCGCGGGCCAGCCGCTCCGGGTTGGTGACGAACAGGTCGTCGCCGACCAGCTGCACCTTGTCGCCGAGCTTGTCCGTGATGACCTTCCAGCCCGCCCAGTCGTCCTCGAACAGCGGGTCCTCGATCGAGACCAGCGGGTAGGCGGCGACCAGCTCCTCGTAGTACTCCGTCATCTCGGCGGCGGAGCGCTCCTTGCCCTCGAAGACGTACTTGCCCTCCTTGTAGAACTCGGAGGCGGCGACGTCGAGGGCGAGGGCGATCTGCTCCCCGGGGACGTACCCGGCCTGCTTGATCGCTTCGAGGATCAGGTCGAGGGCGTCGCGGTTGGAGCCCAGGTTCGGGGCGAAGCCGCCCTCGTCGCCGAGGCCGGTGGACAGGCCCTTGGTCTTCAGGACGGACTTCAGGGTGTGGTAGACCTCGGCACCCCAGCGCAGCGCCTCGGAGAAGGACTCCGCGCCGATCGGGGCGATCATGAACTCCTGGATGTCCACGTTGGAGTCGGCGTGCGAGCCGCCGTTCAGGATGTTCATCATCGGCACCGGCAGCAGGTGCGCGTTCGGGCCGCCCAGGTAGCGGAAGAGGGGGAGGTCGCTGGCCTCGGAGGCCGCGTGGGCGACGGCGAGGGAGACACCGAGGATGGCGTTGGCGCCGAGCGAGCCCTTGTTGTCGGTGGCGTCCAGGTCGAACATGGCCTGGTCGATCAGGCGCTGCTCGGTGGCGTCGTAGCCGACCAGCTCAGGGCCGATCTGCTCGATGACGGCGAGGACGGCCTTCTCGACGCCCTTGCCCAGGTAGCGGTTGGGGTCACCGTCGCGCAGCTCGATGGCCTCGAAGGCGCCGGTGGAGGCGCCGGACGGGACGGCGGCACGACCCGTGCTGCCGTCGTCGAGGCCGACCTCGACCTCGACCGTGGGATTGCCTCGGGAGTCCAGGATTTCCCGGGCTACGACGACGTCGATGGACGGCACGAGCATCTCCTTCATGGAATGTGACGCTGGAAGTGCGGGGCTGTGCGCCTTGCGACTAGAGCCTAACCGGCCCGGGGGCCTCGGCCGGTAGCCGACCGCCCCGTGGACAGGGTGACGACAGCTGACGGTACACATTGTTTCTGAACGGAACAAAGGGGGGAACGAAAACCGCCGGTGCCGGCTCAGGGTGCGCGGAGCAAACGGCGGCGCGGAAGCGCGGGAATGCCCGGGAAACGCAGAATGCGGGCGGACGCGGGCGGACGCGGGGCAATGGGCGAGCGGTAAGGACGAGCGGCACGGACGAGCCGTACGGACGAGCCGCGCGGAAAGGAACGGAACAGAAAGGAACAGAAAGGAAAGAACCCGCCCCGGCGCGCACGGGGGAGAGCGCGTCGGGGCGGGGAGCCCGTGGGGACGGGGGCTGCCCCCGGGCGTCCTCCACGATGGAGGCCGCCGCTGTGCGGGGGCTGTGACCGGGCTGCCGATCGGCTGTCGCCTCGGGAGCGCCCGCCGGGGTCGAACCAGGAGCGGTCCGGCGGGGGACCTTCAGGAGCGGACCGCCGGGGTCACTTCAGGTGCAGCTGCTGGCCCGGGTAGATGAGGTCGGCGTTCTCGACGATGTCCTTGTTCAGCTCGAACAGCTTCTGCCAGCCGCCCGTGACGCGGTGCTTCTCGGCGATCGAGCTGAGGGTGTCGCCCTTGACGACCTTGTACTCGCCGTCACCCTTCTTGACCTTCTTGCCGGTCGGGGTGGTGACGGTCCTGCTCGCGGCCGGGCGGTCGGCGGAGCGCGAGGCGGCCTGCTGCCCGGTGGCACGGTCGGCGGTGGAGCCGGTCGAACCGGAACCGCTGGAACCGGAACCCGAACCGCTGGAGTCGCCACCGGAGTAGGGGGTGCTGGACAGACCGGTGCCGCAGACCGGCCAGGCGCCCTTGCCCTGGCTCGCGAGGACCTTCTCGGCGACGGCTATCTGCTGCGCCTTGGTGGCCTTGTCGGCGGAAGCCGCGTACTGCGTGCCGCCGTAGGCGGCCCAGGTGGAGGCGGAGAACTGCAGGCCGCCGAAGTAGCTGTTGCCGGTGTTGATGGACCAGTTGCCGCCGGACTCGCACTGGGCGACGGCGTCCCACTGGGAGGCGGTGGCGGCGGAGGCGTCGCCGACGGCCATCAGCGGGGCGGCGACGGCGGCACCGGTGACACCGGCGAGCGCGACGACGCGGGTGGCCTTGGACGGGCGACGGTGCTTGCCCTTGCTGGAGAACAGCATGGATCGATCCCCTCACCGACGCCTGCGAGGTGAGCTGTCGGGTTCGGGCCGGTTGAGTTGCCCGGCCGCACCTCGATGTGGAGGCACGGCTTCACCCCGAGCCGCTTCGGTCAACCGACCGCAGCGGCACCTACCTTGGGTCCCCCGCTCCTGCCTACGGCGCTCGACGCGACGACTGTTCCCGTACGGCCGTTGGCAGGATTAGGCGTTGCGGCAGCCGGGGCCCGCGGTGGCGAGCGGTCATGACCGTAGACACGCGCTTCGTGGAATTTCAAAGACGATCAAGGCTTCTGAGACTCATCCCACACTTTCACCAAACCGGACATTAAGCCCGAAGCGGGGCGCCAACTCCCGCTATCCGGCGTGCCCTTCGGTCCCGACCTTCAGGGCCTGACCGGGGGTGATGTGGTCCGGGTCGGAGCCGACGACCTTCTCGTTGGCCGCGTAGAGCGCATGCCATCCGCCGTCCACGCCAAGCGAGTCGGCGATGGAGCCGAGGGTGTCGCCGGCTCGGACGGTGTAGGCGTGCTTGCCGGACGGGGCGGCCCCTCGACCACCCGTCCCGGTTGTCCCGCTTTCATCCGCACTGTCGCCCCGATGACGGCCGCCGCCGTCCAGGGAGCCGGTGTCGACCAGACTCCAGGAGCCGCCGGTCCGCCAGGAGTTGTCCGCACCGCCGGGGTCGGGGGACTCCGTGGACGAATCGCCGATTCCCGGCGAAGCACTGGAGTCAGTCGATGCCGACTTGTCGGACTTACTGGGCTTCGCAGGCCCGTCCGTCACACCGTGGCCCGAACCCGAACCCGAACCCGAACCCGTGCTCGGGCTCGCGCTCGATGACGGAGAGCCGGACGGTGAACCGCTCGGAAGGGAGCCCGAAGTGGAATCCGAGGACGGGTCCGAGGAGGTGTCGGACGACGGGGGCGAGTCGGACAAGCCCGGCGAGCCGGGCAATCCGGATGAATCAGATGAACCCGATGAACCCGACCCGTGCGAATCCTCCGAGGAACCCTTCTTGCCGGACGAGGAGCCGTCCGTGACACCGGTGTCGACCCCGATGTGGCCGGACTTGGCGGTGAGCCCGGACAGCAGGGCGCAGGTCGCCCAGGGGGTGGTCCCCTGGTCGGCGAGGATCTTCTCGGCGACCGCGATCTGCTGCTGGCGGCTGGCCTGGTCCGGGGTGACCGCGTACGTGTCGCCGCCGTACTCGTCCCAGTCCCGCTGCGAGATCTGCAGTCCGCCGAAGTACGCGTTGCCCGTGTTGGCGCTCCATGAACCGCCGCTCTCGCACTCGGCCACCCGGTCCCAGGTGGTGCCGTCGGCGGCACTCGCGGCGGTGGCGGCGAGGAGCGGGATGGCAATCGCGGAGCCGGTCACTCCGGCCGCGACGACGAGGGCCGGAGCCTGACGGGGGCGACGGTGACGTCCGTTCCCGGTGAGCATGCGGAAGCCTTTCGCGCGACGGCACTGACCGGTGCGGCGGATCGTGCCGGACTACCGCACCGAGGGGTGAACGTATAGGCATACGATCCCTAGTCACAAGTTAATGCCGCACAGATCACGCGAAGATCACAGCCGTGAAAGGCTGTCATTTTCCCTTTCCCGCAAGGGTCTACGGCATTGCGCACTCCGGCCGATCACCGGACAGGAGTGAACTCCACCGGCAAAGTGCGCAATCCACGCATGATGAGCCCACCGCGCCACCGCAGATCGGTCGGATCCACCGCAAGTCGCAGGTCGGGGAGGCGGGTGAGGAGG
This sequence comes from Streptomyces sp. NPDC056161, assembly GCF_042268025.1. Classification (NCBI taxonomy): domain Bacteria; kingdom Bacillati; phylum Actinomycetota; class Actinomycetes; order Kitasatosporales; family Streptomycetaceae; genus Streptomyces; species Streptomyces sp. NPDC056161. Next base: position 98,310 of record NZ_JBHJUV010000027.1, on the reverse strand, counting down.
GTGGCGAGCGCGGACTGGCCCTCCAGCCGGGCGAGCGGGGCGCCGAGGCAGTAGTGGATGCCGTGCCCGTAGCCGAGGTGTTGGTTGTCACGCCGGCCGAGATCGAGCACGTCCGGATCGGCGAACCGCTCCGGGTCCCGGTCCGCGGCGGCCAGGACGACCAGGACGGGGTCACCGGCCGCGATCCGCTGCCCGCCGATGTCGACCGGCTCGGTGGCGAACCGCCAGGTGGCCAGCTCCACCGGGCCGTCGTACCGCAGAAGTTCCTCCACCCCGCTCGCCAGCAGCGCACGGTCCCCGGCCGCGAGGGACCGTTGCAGTCGGTCGCGCTGCTCGGCGTGGGTGAGCAGCGCGTAGGTGCCGTTGCCTATGAGGTTGACGGTCGTCTCGAACCCGGCGAACAGCAGGATGAACGCCATCGCCGCCGCCTCGTTCTCGGTGAGGTGCTCGCCCTGGTCCGAGGCGCGGATGAGGCCGGAGATGAGGTCCTCGCCGGGCGCGGGCTCGGCGGGCAGCGCGGCGCGCTTGCGGTGGATCAGCTCGGCCAGGTAGCCGCGCATCTTCTTCACCGACCGGGCCACCCCGCCCCGGGGCCCTCCCCCGTGCCGGATCATCATCCCCGCCCAGTCCCGGAAGTCGTCCTGGTCCTCACGGGGGACGCCGAGCAGGTCGCAGATGGCGTAGATGGGCAGCGGGAAGGCGAACTCATGGATGAGGTCGGCCGAGCCGCGGTCCGCGAACCGGTCGATGAGCTGATCGCTGAGCTGCTGCACCCGCGGGGCGAACTCGGCGACCCGCCGCGGCGTGAACGCCTTGCTGACCAGCCGCCGCAGCCGGGTGTGGTCCGGCGGGTCGATGTTGAGCAGATGCGTCATCAGCTCGGCCTTGCGCTCCCCCGGGATCCCGGTCTTGCCCCTGGCGTGCGCGGGCTCGTCGTGATGCGCCGGGTTCTTCGACAGCCGCGGATCGGCCAGCGCCTGCTTCGCGTCCGCGTAACGGGTCACCAGCCATGCCTCGACCCCGCTGGGCAGCTCCGTCCGGTGCACGGGGGCGTGCTCACGCAGCCAGGCGTACGCCGGGTAGGGGTCCGCGGCGAACTCCCAGGTGAAGAGGGAGGGCGCGGCAGGGGCGGAGGCCGGGGGGAGGGGCTGGTCGGTCACTCCTCGACGGTATCGGGCGCGGGCAGGTGGGAACGGCTCCGGTCCCACCAGTACCGGGCGCGGACCTCGTAGATCACGGCGAGCTGCCGGGCCGCCTCCGCCACGCCGCGCCGCGCCGCCACCTCCAGGTACGGGATCGCCTGCCCGTCGTCGCCACGGCGCAGCAGCAGCGTCGCCAACTGGAGGGCCGCCTGCTGGTGCCCGAGGTCCGCGGCCCTGCGGTACCAGTCCTCCCGCTCCGCCCCCTCGGTCAGCGACGCGAACCGCATGATGACCGGGATGTCACCCCCGTCCACCCGCGCGCGCAGCGAGGCCCGCGCCGCGTCCAGGACGGCCGCGCGGTCGACCTCCCGGTCCCCGAGCAGCGTCCACCACACGTCGTCCGGAACGGGCGACAGGCCGCCCGACCGCAGCGCCTCCGCGACGAGCGCCCCGTACGCCCGCCACGTGCCGGTCTTCTCCCCCGCCACGAGCAGCCCCGATATCCCGAACATCGGCGCCGTGGCCCAGGTCAGCGCGGCCTCGAAGGGCTCCCGCTCCGCGCCGTGGGCCGGATAGCCGGCCGCCGCCCGCACCAGCAGCTCCACCGACACGGCCTCCGTGACGCCGCACCGCACCAGGTCGACGGCCGCCCGCACCAGCAGCCGCCCACGCGGATGCTCGGCCTGCGTGCCGAGGCGCTGCCACTCGTCGTACAGCAGGTGCCCGATCGCGAAGTAGGAGGCGGCGCCCTCCCGCCCGCTCCACAGGTAGGCCGGGTACGCGCGCGGGTCGTCGGTGTGCCCGGCCAGCCGCTCCAGCTCCGCCTCGCTCCACTCCCGGGCCAGCTCGACCGTGCGGGCCAGCGCCAGCACGCTCTCCGCCGGGCCGGTCCCGGAACGGCGCCGGTAGTACTCCCCCGCGGACATCGTGCCGAGCACCACCACACCGCGGCCGGTGAAGCGCTGCAACAGCCGCCGGTCCAGTCCGCCCGCTCCGAGGTGGTCACTGAGCTCGTCGAGCCAGAGGACCCGCTTGCCCGGATCGTCCTTCAGCTCGCCGGGCAGCCTGCGCAGGTCGTCGTGCGGATCGGCGGCGTGCAGCAGGTAGCCCTCGGCCGCCAGCGACCGTACGGCGTTCCACGCGGTGTACGACTTGCCGGCGCACGGCTCGCCCAGGACCACCACCAGCCCGCCCCGCCCGAGCAGGTCCCCCAGTTCCGCGTCGCAGTCCCGGGGGACGTACGGCGGCACCTCCGGCAGTCCGGGGACGAGCCGGGTCGGCCGCACCCCGAACCACACGGGGTCGGCCTCGTCCACGGGACCCCACTGCCCGGTCGCGGGCCCCGGCGCGGCCGGGTAGCTGAGGTACTGCACGCCGACCACCTGACCGTGGAAGGTGGCGTCCCGGAAGTCGACGTGGTCGGCGGGCCGCGCCGACCCGTGGTCCTGGGCGAACGCCTCCGCGGGGTCGTGGACGGACGGTGCCGGTGCGGAGGCGCGGATGGGCGAGGCCGGTGCGGGGTCGTGGACGGGCGAAGCCGGTGCGGGAGCGAGGCCGGGCGAGGCCGGTGCGGGGTGGTGGACGGGCGAAGCCGGTGCGGGAGCGAGGCCGGGCGAAGCCGGTACGGGGTGGTGGACGGGCGAAGCCGGTGTGGGGGTGTCAGTGAGTGGGGCTGGTGGAGGGGAGTCCACGAGTGGCTGTGGTGCGGGGGCGTCCGCTTGTGGGGCCGGGGCACGGGTGTCCACGAGTGGGGCCGGGGCGAGGGCGTCGGCGGGGGCGCCGGGGGTGGTTGAGCCGTTGGCCGTGTCGGAGTGAGCGGTCTCGGAGTGAGCGGTCTTGGAGTAGGCGGTCTCGGAGTAGGTGGTCTTGGAGCGGGCGGTCTCGGGACGGACCTCGTCGGAATGGATGGGGTCGGAGTGGGTGCGGTCGGAGTGAGCGAGGTCGGGGTGGGCCAGGTCGGATCGGGTGCGGTCGGTGATGAGTGTGCTGTCGGTGAGCGCCGCCTCGGAGAGCGCGTTGACGGAGTCGGGGCGGGGCGGGAACCACCGCTCGGGCGCGGGCGCGGGGCGGCCGGTGGTCCGCATCCGGTCGACCAGCCGACGGTAGGCGTCCGGGCTCTGCTCCCGCAGCGCGAGCAGGTAGCTGCGCAACGACTCACGGCTAGCACAGCCGGGGAACTGTAACTCCCTTTGCGCGTCCGGCATCTCCAGGAGCTTGCCCACGAGCCAGTCCAACTCCCGCTCCATGCAACGCCCCCACGCGTAGCCGCCACCCGTGTGGTCAACCGTACTCGCGGTTGATCCGCCCGGCGGCCTCCGAGCGCTTCCCGAGCGGGCCCCGGTCGATGGCCGAGCGCTCCGCTGGAGGTGGGCGCGGCGCCGCCGCGAGGTGCCGTCGTTCGTCTGCGGCGCCGTCGTGGCTCTCAGGCGTCCACCACCCCCTCCGCGGCCCGCACCGCGTCCCGGTAGGCCCGAGCCGCCGCCCGCAGCGCCGCCTCGGGGTCCACGCCCGCCGCCTCGGCCCCCGCCGCCAGCGCCAGCAGTTCGTAACCGATGCCCTCGCCTCTGGGCAGCGGCACCTCAAGACCGGCCGTGCGCACCCGGGAGGCGAGCTTGGCGGCCAGGGCGAGACCGGGCTGGCCGAGCGGGACGCCGTCGGTCACCGAGGCGCGCCGCTTCTCCTCCGCCTTCTTACGCAGCCAGTGTTCCTTGACGTCCTCCGGGGTCTCGGCCGTCTCGTCGCCGAAGACGTGCGGGTGCCGGTGGATCAGCTTGGCCACGATGCCGCCGGCCACGTCGTCGACGGAGAACGGCGCGTCGGTGTCCTCCTCGGCTATGCGGGAGTGGAAGACGACCTGGAGCAGGACGTCGCCCAGTTCCTCCCGCAGTTCGGCGCGGTCGCCGGCCTCGATCGCCTCGACGAGTTCGTACGCCTCCTCGATGCTGTACTTCGCCAGGCCCTCGTGGGTCTGCCGGGACGACCAGGGGCACTCGGCGCGGATGCGGTCCATGACCTGGACCAGGTCGAGCAGCCGGGCACCCGGGAGGTCGTACGAGGCGGGGAGCAGTTCCAGCTCGGGCATCCGGACGCGGCCGGAGCCGGCGAGCCGGGCCAGTCCGTCGGTGAGGGCCGGTTCGCCCTCGCCGGTCGCCACGACCGCCACCGTGTGCCCGCCGGCGCACGCGTCGACCAGTTCCCCGGCGGTGGGGGACGCCTCGTCCACGGTTATGCCGGCCTCGCGCAGATAGGGCAGCTGCGGGTGGGCGCCGTCCGCGCACAGCACCCGGTCGGCGGCGCGCAGCGCCTGCCAGGCGGGCCAGGAGAGCAGGCCGGGCGCGACACGGTGGCTGGTGGTGAGCAGGATGACGCGGCCCGGCGGGGCGTCCGGGCCCGGCTGCTGAGCGGCGGCATCGAGGCTGGTGGTGTTCACGCATCGAACGTAACGCACACCCGCCGACCGCCCCGCGAGTTGTCCACAGGCCGAGGCGGTCGGTGCGATCGTATGACTGCGTCACTGGCGCAGACCCTCCGCTGCGGACGCCCCGGCGACCGGCTCCGCACCGTCAGGGGCTCCGCACCGTCAGGGGCTCCGCATCCTCACCGGCTCCGCACCGTCACGCGCTCCGCATCCTCACCCGCGGCCGGCCCGCCGTGGTCGGCTACGCCGTCTGCTGCTGGGGCCCGTTCTCCGCGATCTCCCGCAGCCACGGTGTCTTCACGTCGACGCGGCTGCTCTTCTCGACGTCCCAGGCGCCGTAGCGCGGATTGAGGTCGACGTGGAGTTCCGCGGAAGCGGAGGACAGGGCCTTCCAGAAGGCGGGCGTCGTGGTGTCGGTGCCGAGCTTCTGGGCGAGCTTCTGGGCCTCCAGCTGGAGCCGGAGGTTGTCGTCGAGCCGCCGGGGGGCGACACCGTACCGCTGGAGCCACGTCGTCTCCAGCGCCGTCGCGCCGCCCGCCTGCTGCTCCAGGCTCGTGCGCATCTGCTGGACCTCCTTGCGGTCCACGGTGACGTGCTGGTCCTGCGCGGCGCGGTGCAGCACCCGGTCCAGGACCATGTTGTGCAGCGTGTCCCGGGTGAGGGCGCTGGTGGAGGCGAGAACCTGCTGGTACTGGGTCTCGTCGGGCACCGCGGCCTGCTGGGCCCGGCGCACCTCGTTCACCCGGCCCTCCAGCTGGGCGACCGTGATCCGCTCACCGCCGACGACGGCCGCCGCGCCCGGATGCGCGTCGCTTCCACAGGCGGTGAGCAGGGGTGCCGCGGCGGCGATCGCGGCGGACAGGACGAGCGCGGTGCGACGGCGGCGGTGCAAGGGAGCCTCCCGAGGAGATTGTGCGACGGTGCACAAAGTCTTGCGGTGATCGATGGTAGGCAGTGGGCAGGCTCTGGCCAACCCATTGGACCAACGATTCGCCGGGTCTTCGGGTACCGCTGGTCGGCGCCGCCGTTCTGGACCGCCCCGCACCGCCGCCCCTCCGGCCTGCTGTTCCGGCCGCCGTAGCGGTCCTTCGTTCAGGCCAGAGGTCCGTCGTCCACGTCTGCCGTCCGGGGCCGTCGATCGGGGCCGCCGATCAGATCCGCGTCCAGGGCCGTCGATCAGATCCGTCGATCAGATCCGCGTCCAGGGCCGTCGATCGACCTCCGATGTGGTCGGCTCCTGCGGCCGCGTCGGCGTCGGGATCCCGGTCAGCCGGTGATGGCGACGGGCGCGTCCCAGGCGTTGCGGTCGACGGTGATGGTGTAACCGCCCCGCGTCTCCTTGCTGTTGACCAAGTACTGGTGCCCGCGGCTGTGGTTGGTGAACTGGGTCGCGCCCCACGGCCAGTCCGTGGTCGTGGTGTTCTTCTGGTCGTACAGCGCGTACCAGAGGTTGCCCGGCAGGTCGGTCTTGTTCGTCGCCGTGGCGATCGCCTTGGCGCTGGAGGAGGCGAAGCCGTAGTAGCCGCCGCGGTAGGTCTTGTCCCGCAGGGTCTTGGTGAAGGAGCGGACGTATGCCAGTACGGCGTCGTTGCACGACTTGTTCGTGATGTCGTACGACTCCATGTCGAGGTAGATCGGGCTGCCCGCCTTCATCCCGAGCGCTGCTGCCTTGGCCACGGCGTCCTTGCCGTCGGTCGCGCCGAGGGAGGTCGCGTTGGCGGCGGTGAGCTTCTCCGACCTGGTGCCGGTCTGGCAGGGCGGCTGGGCGCCGACGTAGAGCGGGATGAGCTTCCAGCCGACCGAGCTGACGGACTTGACCCAGGAGGCGGTCAGGTTGGGCTGCGCGCAGCCTCGGTTCTTGCCGCCGACGTAGACGGCCGCTGCGCCGTAGAGGCCGCCCTTCCACGCCTTCATCGCGGCGAGCGACGGCGCGGTGCAGGCGTCGAAGGCCCGGCCCGTGTACGTCTTCTGCGCGGGCCAGGTCGTGGCCGCCATCGAGGTCTGCGCCGTTATCCCGGCGCCCGCGAGGACGGCGGCCCCCGCCACGCCCCACGTGATGTATCTGCGTCTCTTCGACTGCCGGTGACCGGCCATCTCCACCCCTGGTTCACAGTGTTCGTGATGTTCGTGATGTTCGTGACGTACGTGGTGTACGTGGTGTACGTGACGTTCGCGATGTTCGTAATACTCATGACGTGCGCGACATGCGGCGCATACGCGATGTCCACGACAGGTGGACGCTCACGGCGTCCACCGAAAGATACTGGTCCCCCGGCCCCCCGTACCTGCCGCCCTGACGGGTCACGCGTCCGGCGCGGCAGCGTCCCGTACGGACCTGTGCACCTGCGCGCGACGGACCTGTGGGCGTGCGCGCGGGACTTGGGCGGCGCCCGAAGAAGCAGCACCATATCGGAGGCTGCCCGTCAGCCCGGGAACCAGTTCCTCTTGATCATGACAAGAATCTCTCCCGGCACGGCAAAGGAATTTCTCCCGGCCCGGCTCACTTCGCGTGGAAGCGGGAAGGCGCCTTCGTCGGGTTGCCGCCGGTGGGGAGTTTCTCGTTCGGGCAGGCGGAGAGGACCTTCTCCATCGCGGACCGCTCCGCGGCCGTCACCCACAGCTCGTACTTCTTCTTCACCGCGACCTGCGCGGCGACGTACGCGCACCGGTAGGACTTGTCGGGCGGCAGCCAGGTCGCCGCGTCGCCGTCGCCCTTGCCGCGGTTGGTGCTCGCGTCGACGGCGAGCAGGTTGAGGGGGTCGTTGGCGAGGGCTATGCGCTTGCCGGCGTCCCAGTACTTGGCGCCCTTCTGCCACGCGTCCGAGAGGGCGACGATGTGGTCGATGTCCACCTGGCTGCGACCGCGCCGATAGGTGACGTCCTTGCCGGAGTACGGGTCGGGTTCCAACACGCCGGAGGAGACCTTGCAGTCGCCGTCGGTGAACTTCACCTCCCGCAGGTCGCGTTTGAGGATGTCGTCCCGGGTGTCGCAGGAGTTGGAGTCGGTGTCGGCCCAGGCGGTGCCGAACCGGTCACGGGAGTAACCGGTCTTCGGCGCCCGGCCCTTGACGGTCAGTGACTTCGCCGCGGCGAGGGCCTCACCCCCGCTTGCTCCCCCGCTCCCGGCCCCTTCGGGTCCGGAGGAACCTTTTGTCTGGCCTTCCGTGCAGCCGGCCACGGCGAACAGTACGACGGCGGCGGTGACGGCCCCGCCCCTCAGACGCATCACGCGCGTCCCCCTGGTTCTCTGCTCCGCCCCACCCTGGAGCAGATCGTTGCTGTCCCACCGTAGCGACCGGCCGACGGGCAGCACAGCGCGCTCACAGGGGCATTGGGGGCAGGCCGGGCGTATTCCGGTCGCGCTCCGGAATACGCCGATCCCCGCCCCCCAACTGCACGGATCCGCTACGGGACGGGAACCGACGCGGATCCGCTACCGGCCGGGGGACGGCATCGATCCCCTGCCGGCCAGGGGGATCGACAACCTACCGGCCAGGGGGTGGCATCGGTCCCCTGCCGGCCAGAGGGATCGACAACCCACCGGCCAGGGGGCGGCATCGATCCGCCGCCGGGCCTGGCTCCGCGTCGATCCGCTACGAGCCGAGGATCGTGGTCAGGAATTCGCCGACCCAGGCCAGCAGTTCGCGGCCGACCAGGGGCTTGCCGCCCACCTTCGCGGTCTTCGGGCGGGGCACCAGGACCTGGTGGGCGGCCGGCTTGATGACGGTGCCCGGGTAGAGCCGCTTGAGCCGCAGTTCCTGCGACTCGCGCAACTCGACCGGCGCGAAACGGATGGTGGTGCCCTGGAGGACGACCTCGCCGACCCCGCAGGCGCGCGCGAGCATCCGCAGGCCGGCCACCAGCAGCAGGTTCTCCACCGGCTCGGGCAACTTGCCGTAGCGGTCGGCGAGTTCCTCGCGTACGGACCTGATGTCGTCCTCCGAGTTGGCGGAGGCGATGGCCCGGTACGCCTGGAGGCGCAGCCGCTCGCCGGGCGCGTAGTCGTGCGGGACGTGCGCGTCGACGGGCAGCTCGATCTTGACCTCCAGCGGCGGCTCCTCCTGGATCCCGCCGGTCTCCAGCTGCCGCCGGTAGTCGGCGACGGCCTCGCCCACCATGCGGACGTACAGGTCGAAGCCGACGCCCGCGATGTGTCCCGACTGCTCGCCGCCGAGCAGGTTGCCGGCGCCGCGGATCTCCAGGTCCTTCATCGCGACGTACATGCCGGCGCCCATCTCGGTGTGCTGGGCGATGGTCGCGAGCCGTTCGTGCGCGGTCTCCGTGAGCGGCTTCTCCGGGGGGTAGAGGAAGTAGGCGTACCCGCGTTCGCGTCCGCGGCCCACCCGGCCGCGCAGCTGGTGCAGCTGGGAGAGGCCGAAGGTGTCGCCGCGTTCCACGATCAGCGTGTTGGCGTTGGAGATGTCGATGCCGGACTCGACGATCGTCGTCGACACCAGTACGTCGAACTTCTTCTCCCAGAAGTCGACGACGACCTGTTCGAGCGCCGACTCCGACATCTGGCCGTGCGCGGTGGCGATGCGCGCCTCGGGGACGATCTCCCGTAGCCGGGCCGCGGCCCGGTCGATCGACTCGACCCGGTTGTGGATGTAGAAGACCTGGCCCTCGCGGAGCAGTTCGCGGCGGATCGCGGCGCCGATCTGCTTCTCCTCGTAGGGTCCGACGAAGGTCAGCACCGGGTGCCGCTCCTCCGGCGGGGTGGTGATCGTGGACATCTCACGGATGCCGGTGACCGCCATCTCCAGGGTCCGGGGGATCGGGGTCGCGGACATCGTCAGCACGTCGACGTTGGCGCGCAGCTTCTTCAGCTGCTCCTTGTGCTCGACGCCGAAGCGCTGCTCCTCGTCGACGATGACCAGGCCGAGGTCCTTGAACCGGGTCTCCGAGGAGAACAGGCGGTGGGTGCCGATGACGACGTCCACGGCGCCCTCCTTCAGCCCTTCCAGGACCGTCTTGGCCTCGGTGTCGGTCTGGAAGCGGGACAGGGCGCGCACGTTCACCGGGAACTGGGCGTAGCGCTCGCCGAACGTCCCGAAGTGCTGCTGCACCAGCAGCGTGGTCGGCACCAGCACCGCGACCTGCTTGCCGTCCTGCACCGCCTTGAACGCGGCCCGCACCGCGATCTCCGTCTTGCCGTAGCCGACGTCGCCGCAGACCAGCCGGTCCATCGGGACGGACTTCTCCATGTCCTGCTTGACCTCGGAGATCGTGGTCAGCTGGTCGGGCGTCTCGGCGTACGGGAAGGCGTCCTCCAGTTCGCGCTGCCAGGGGGTGTCCGTGCCGAAGGCGTGTCCGGGGGCGGCCATCCGCGCGCTGTACAGCTTGATCAGGTCGGCGGCGATCTCCTTGACGGCCTTCTTCGCGCGTGCCTTGGTCTTCGTCCAGTCCGCGCCGCCGAGCCGGTGCAGGGTGGGGGCCTCGCCGCCGACGTACTTGGTGATCTGCTCCAGCTGGTCGGTGGGGATGTAGAGGCGGTCGCCGGGCTGGCCGCGCTTGGCGGGGGCGTACTCGACGACCAGGTACTCGCGGGTGGCGCCCTGCACGGTGCGCTGCACCATCTCGACGTAGCGGCCGACGCCGTGCTGCTCGTGGACGATGTAGTCGCCCGCTTCCAGGGTGAGCGGGTCGATGGTCTTGCGGCGGCGGGTGGGCATCCGGGCGCCGTCCTTGCCGGCCGCCTTCTGACCCGAGAGGTCGGTCTCGGTGAGGACGGCGATCCGCAGGTCCGGGTCGACGAAGCCGTAGTCGATCGAGCCGCACGCCACGTGCACGACGGACGGCGCGATCTCCCCGAGGTCGATGTCCAGGCGGGCGGCGACGCCCTCGCCGCCGAGCACCTCGACGGTACGGGCGGCCGGTCCGTGGCCCTCGGTGACGAAGACGGTGCGCCAGCCGTCGGCGAGCCAGCCCTTGGTGTCGGCGAGCGCCTTCGCGGTGTCGCCGCGGTAGGTCTCCGTGGCGTGCATGCGCAGCTTGAGGGTGTCCGCGTCCCTCGTGTCGGCGTCCCTCGTGTCCGCGTCCCCCGCCGGCTCCCCCGTCGCGTCGGCGACAGCCGTCAGGGACTCGTCGGCGGCGAACGGGGACACCGACCACCACATCATGTCCAGCTCGCGGGCCCGGTCCCGGACGTCGGCGATGGAGCGCAGGGAGGCCGCGCCGACGTCGATGGGGGCGTCGCCGCCGCCGGCGGTGGCCGCCCAGGACGCCTGTAGGAACTCCTGCGAGGTGGCGACGAGGTCGGCGGCGCGCGTGCGGACCCGCTCCGGGTCGCAGACGACGCCCATGGCGCCCGGCGGCAGCACGTCGAGCAGCAGCTCCATGTCGTCGACCAGCACGGGAGCCAGGGACTCCATGCCCTCGACCGCGATGCCCTCGGCGATCTTCCCGAGCAGTTCGCCCAGCTCGGGGTGGTCCTCGGCGAGGGCACGCGCACGCGCGCGTACGTCGTCGGTCAGCAGCAGCTCGCGGCAGGGCGGTGCCCACAGGCCGTGCTCGGCGACTTCCAGGGAGCGCTGGTCGGCGACCTTGAAGTAGCGGATCTCCTCGACGTCGTCGCCCCAGAACTCGATGCGCAGGGGGTGTTCCTCGGTGGGCGGGAACACGTCGAGGATGCCGCCGCGCACCGCGAACTCGCCGCGCTTCTCGACCAGTTCCACGCGCGCGTACGCGGCGGCGCCGAGCGCGTCCACGATCTGGTTCAGATCGGCGTTCTGGCCGGTCCGCAAGGACACCGGTTCGAGGTCGCCGAGCCCCTTGACCTGCGGCTGGAGCACGGAGCGCACGGGAGCGACGACGACGGAGAGGGGGCCGGTCGCGGGGTCGTCGGGGCTGGGGTGGGCGAGGCGGCGCAGTACGGCGAGGCGGCGGCCGACGGTGTCGCTGCGCGGGCTGAGCCGCTCGTGCGGCAGGGTCTCCCAGGAGGGGTACTCGACGACTCGCTCCGCATCCAGCAGCGAACGCAACGCGGCGGCCAGGTCCTCCGCCTCGCGGCCCGTCGCCGTCACGGCCAGCACGGGGCGGGCGGCCTCGCGGGCCAGCGCGGCGATCGCGAAGGGACGGGCCGCCGGGGGTCCGACCAGGTCGACGTGCATGCGGTTGCCGTCGGTCGCCGCCTTGATCGCTTCCGCGAGGGCGGCGTCCTTGACGACGGCGTCGAGCAGACCGTGCAGGCTCATGGAGGGGGTTTCCGTCCTGGTATGGGCAACGCGAACCACCCGACACGCGGGGCGGGCCGGGGGTCTCCAGCCTACGACGCCCGGGAAGCGTTCACCCAGGAGAGCGATCGACTCTACGGAGAGTGAACTGTACAGTTCTGCACATGAGTGCATCGTTCCCCATCACCGAGGCTCGCGCCCAGTTCGGGTCCCTCGTGCGCCGGACGGCGACCGCACGCGAGCGCATCACCATCACGGATCACGGTCAGGCCGCGACCGTGTTCATAAACCCTCAGGAGCTGGCGGAACTGGAGTCGCGACTTGAGGACCTGGAGGATCAACTGGCGCTGGCCCAGTACCGAGCCCGACAGGCCAGCGGTGAGGTCATCGGCATCCCGCAGGACGAAGCGCGCGCACGACTCGGGCTGGAGCGCCGGTGAACTACACGGTCCTCTAGGACGAACCGGCCCTCGACACGGCGGCCAAGTACCTGGCCGAAGACCCCGACGGCTTACGCCAGGTGTTCGCCGCCACCGATCGTCTCGCCTCCGATCCCCGACCATCGGAAACCGCCGAATACGGCTCGCGCAATCTGCGCCGGATGCGCGTCGGGCAGTACCGCGTCATGTACGAGATCACCGAAAGCACCGTCACCGTCCTGGTGATCCATCTCGGCCGTCGAACGGCATGACGAAGGCCGGGCCCGGTGGATGATCCACCGGGCCCGGCCCCTCCCCCGCACCCCCGTCCGCGGTGACTGTGGTCCGCTGGGCCGCTACTCGGTCGCGATCGCGTTCAGTACGTTCATCCGGCCCGCCCGGAACGCCGGGACCAGCGCGGCGAACAGGCCCACGAAGGCCGAGCCGACGAAGACGCCGATGATCGTCGGCCACGGGATGTCCAGGACGCCCAGCCCCTCCAGGGCGAGCAGCTTCTGCGCGGTCGCCCCCCAGCCCATGCCCAGGCCGAGGCCGAGGAGGGCGCCGAAGAGGGCGATGACCACGGACTCCATCCGGATCATGCGGCGCAACTGGCGCCGGGAGAGGCCGATGGCCCGCATCAGGCCGATCTCCCGGGTCCGCTCGACCACCGACAGCGCCAGGGTGTTCACCACGCCCAGGACCGCCACGATGATCGCCAGGGCGAGCAGGCCGTAGACCATGTTCAGGAGCTGGCCGATCTGGTCCTTCAGTTCCTGCTTGTAGTCGGTCTGGTTGCGCACCTGGTAGGTCGGGTACTTCTTGAGCGCCGTCTTCAGGGCCGCGTACGCCTGCTTCGCCCGTCCGTCGTCGGCCTTCGCGAACATGATCACGTTCGGCGGGATCTGGCTCCCCGGGACGTACTTCTCCATGGTGGCGATGCTGGTGTAGCGGGCGCCCCGGTCGATCGCGGTGGAGTCGTCGGTGACGGCGGCCACCTTCAGCTTCGCCGTACGGCCGCCCTTGAAGGCGACGGTGATGCTGTCGCCGACGTGCACGCCGTGCTTCTTGGCGTAGTCGGAGCCCACCGACATGGCGTCGGTGCCGTAGGCGTTCTTCAGGGTGCCCTCGGTGGTCGGGCGCCGCAGGTCGTCGGCGTACGACGGGTCCGCGGCCGTGATGCCCGAGGTGTCCTTCTTGCCGTCGGCCGAGGTGAGGGTCGCGTCGAGCACCTTGTAGCGGGTGACGTGGGCCAGGCCCGGGGTCTGCTCGATGGCCTTCTCCGCCTGCGGGACGATCGGCTGGTTGCCCTCGATGATGAAGTCCGCGCCGACCGACTTGTCCAGTTCGCTGGTGGCGGAGGCGACCATGGAGGAGCCCACCACCGACAGGCAGGCGACCAGCGCCAGGCCGATCATCAGGGCCGCGCCGGTGGCTCCGGTGCGCCGCGGGTTGCGCAGGGCGTTGCGCTCGGCCAGCCGGCCGACCGGCCCGAAGGCCCGCAGCAGGACCGCGCTGATCGCCCGGACGACGATGCCGGCCAGCAGCGGGCCGATGACGACGAAGCCGATCAGGGTCAGCACGATGCCCAGGCCGAGCACGAGCGAGCCGTCGCTCGCCTTGTGGGCACTGGCCGCCGCGTACAGGGAGGCCGCGCCGGCGCCGGTGAGGACCAGGCCGAGCAGCGCGCGGATCCAGCCCGAGCGGACGTCGGCCGGGGTGCCGGCGTCGCGCAGCGCGGCCATCGGGGAGACCTTGCCGGCCCGGCGGGCGGGCAGGTACGCGGCCAGCACGGTGACGACCACGCCGAGCACCAGGCCCACCACCGGGGTGGTGGCCTTGACGGTCAGGTCCCGGGTCGACAGGTCCATGCCCGCCGCGCCCATGAGCTTCATCAGGCCGACCGCGATGCCGACGCCGGCGGCGACGCCGAGGACCGAGCCGACGAAGCCGAGCAGCAGCGCCTCGATCAGCACCGACCGGTTGACCTGCCCGCGGGAGGAGCCGATGGCCCGCATCAGGCCGATCTCCCGGGTGCGCTGGGCGACCAGCATCGAGAAGGTGTTGATGATCAGGAAGATGCCCACCAGGAACGCGATCCCGGCGAAGCCGAGCATGGCGTACTTGATGACGTCCATGAAGGAGCCGACGCTCTTGCGGTTCTCGTCGGCGTTCTCCTTGGCCGTCTGCACCTTGTACGGCCCGGCCAGCGCCCGGACGACGTTCTGCTTGAGCCGGGCGTCGGAGACGCCGGCCGCGGCGGTGGCGTTGATCTGGGTGTACCGGCCGGTGGCGCCGAGCAGGTGGCGCTGGGCGGTGGGGGTGTCGAAGTAGACGACGGCGGCGCCGGGGTTGGTCACCTTGAAGGTGGCGATGCCGACGATCCGGGCCGTGAAGTCACCGGTCTGCGCGATGGTACGCAGTTCGTCGCCGATCTTCAGATGGTGCTTGTCGGCGGTGTCCGCGTCGACCATCGCCTCGGTCGGGCCGCGCGGGGCGTGCCCGGAGGTGATCTCCATGGACCGCAGGTCGTTGCTGGTCCAGTTGCCGGCGATGGTGGGTGCGCCGGAGGTGGCGCCCACGTTGTCGTTGTGGCTGTCGACGACGGTCACCTGCGTCGAACTGACCGCGCCCTCGGCTGACTTGACGCCGTCCACGGTCCTGACGCGGTCCAGCGCGGCGGTGGACAGGGACAGCGGCACGCCGTTCTGCGGGGTCTGGTCGGTCTTGGCGTCCTTGGGCGAGACGGTGACGTCGGACGCGGTCACCGCGAACAGCTTGTCGAACGTCGTGTTCATGGTGTCGGTGAACACCAGCGTGCCGCACACGAACGCGACCGAGAGCAGCACCGCGATCGCCGACAGCGCCATGCGTCCCTTGTGCGCGAAGAAGTTGCGCAGCGAGGTCTTCAGGACGGTCATGACGTACGCCCCCGGGCGTCGAAGTCCTTCATGCGGTCCAGGACCTGCTCGGCGGTCGGCTGGTGCATCTCGTCGACTATGCGGCCGTCGGCGAGGTAGAGGGCCCGGTCCGCGTAGGAGGCGGCCACCGGGTCGTGGGTGACCATCACAATGGTCTGGCCCAGTTCGTCCACCGACCTGCGCAGGAAGCCCAGCACCTCGGCGCCCGCACGGGAGTCGAGGTTTCCGGTCGGCTCGTCACCGAAGATGATCTCGGGCCGGGCGGCCAGCGCGCGGGCCACGGCGACCCGCTGCTGCTGCCCGCCGGACAGCTCGGTGGGCCGGTGCTTGAGCCGGCCGGCCAGTCCGACGGTCTCCACGACCCGGTCCAGCCACGCCTTGTCCGGTTTCCGGCCGGCGATGTCCATGGGCAGGGTGATGTTCTCGATCGCGTTCAGCGTCGGCAGCAGGTTGAACGCCTGGAAGATGAACCCGATCCGGTCCCGGCGCAGTTGGGTGAGCTTCTTGTCCTTCAGGCCGGTGATCTCGGTCTCGTCCAGGTAGATCTGTCCGGCGGTCACCGTGTCGAGACCGGCGAGGCAGTGCATCAGAGTGGACTTGCCGGACCCCGAGGGGCCCATGATCGCGGTGAACTGGCCGCGGGCGATGTCCACGTCGACGTGGTCGAGTGCGACGACCCGGGTCTCCCCCGAGCCGTACGCCTTCACGACCTGCCGCGCCCGCGCGGCAACGGCCGTACGCCCTCCAGTACCCCCATGCCTGGGAATGGTCACAGCCGATGTCACGGTAAGTCTCCTATGTCGGTTTGCTCGTGGTATGCCGGTGCCGGTAGGCGTGTGAAGACGCGCAGCGGTACGACGATGAGTCTCATGGCCGACGGGGGTGCGACGCGCTGGTGCGCGGCCCCGTCTTCTCCTGGGGAAAACCCCACCCCCGCCGTTGGGAGCGTCGCCCCCCAGCGACGTAAAGCCAGACTAAGGACGACGGCCACGGCGTTTCGTCCTCCGCCGGTACGAACCCTCCCCCGGCCCCAGTACGGAGGTCCCCCTAAGGGTCGTCCACCACCGGGTGGACCTCCTCCGGCGACCCGTCCTCCCCTCCTGCGATGCCGTCTCCACCCGACCGGCGAGGGCATCCGCTCGCCCGGGATGTCCGCACTCTCCCGCCCAGGACGCCCACACCCTCCCGACCGGGACGCCCACTCCCTCCCACCCGGTGGGTCCGCGCCCTCCCACCCGGTGGGTCCGCGCCCTCCCGACCGGGACGCCCACTCCCTCCCACCCGGTGGGTCCGCGCCCTCCCACCCGGTGGGTCCGCGCCCTCCCGTCCAGGAAGTCTGCGCCCTCCCGCGGCGTCAGGCTCAAGTGGGAAGCTGTGTACGGCGGACAGCTGTACAGGGCAACAGAACAGGGGAGGGACTCCGGGTGAGCCGCACGAAACCCGCGATACGGGACGCCGCTCAGCAGACCGGAACGAGCCGTCGGGGCGCGGTCGTCGCGGCCCTCATGCTCGCGATGGCACTCGCCGCACTCGACTCCACCATCGTCTCCACGGCCGTCCCGCAGATCGTCGGCGACCTCGGCGGCTTCTCCGTCTTCTCCTGGCTGTTCTCCGGCTATCTACTCGCCGTCACCGTCACCCTCCCCGTCTACGGCAAGCTCTCCGACACCTTCGGCCGCAAACCGGTCCTGGTCGCGGGCGCGATCGTCTTCCTCATCGGTTCACTGCTGTGCGCGCTCGCCTGGAACATGGGGGCGCTGATCGCGTTCCGCATCGTGCAGGGCCTGGGCGGCGGGGCCCTACAGGGCACGGTGCAGACCCTCGCGGCCGATCTGTACCCGCTGAAGGAACGCCCGAAGATCCAGTCCAAGCTGTCCACGGTGTGGGCGGTGTCCGCGGTCGCGGGCCCCGGACTCGGCGGCGTCCTCGCCGCCTACGCGGACTGGCGGTGGATCTTCCTGGTCAACCTGCCCATCGGCGCGGCGGCCCTGTGGCTGATCGTCCGCCACCTCCACGAGCCCGCACGCGAACCGCGCAGCACTCCGCGCGTCGACTGGGCCGGCGCGCTCGCGGTGTTCGCGTGCGGCGGGACGCTGCTGACCGCGCTGGTGCAGGGCGGCGTGGCCTGGGCCTGGCTGTCCGCGCCGTCCCTCGCGCTGTTCGCCACGGGCCTCGCCCTGGTCGCGGTCGTGGTGTGGGTCGAACGCCGGGCGGCGCAGCCGATCATCCCCGGCTGGGTGTGGCACCGCCGCGCCATCGCGGCCGTCAACCTCGCGCTGGGCGCGCTGGGCCTGCTGATGGTGGCGCCCACGGTGTTCCTGCCGACGTACGCGCAGTCGGTACTGGGCCTCGCCCCCGTGGCCGCCGGATTCGTGCTCTCCGTCTGGACGCTGAGCTGGCCGGTGTCCGCGGCCCTGAGCCAGCACGTGTACCGGCGCATCGGCTTCCGCGACACCGCGCTGCTCGGCATCGGCACGGCCGCGCTGATCCTGTTCGCGTTCCCGTTCCTGCCCTACCCGGGCGCGGCCTGGCAGCCGACGCTGCTCATGCTGCTGCTCGGCGCCGCGCTCGGCCTGTTCCAGCTACCGCTGATCGTCGGCGTCCAGTCGACGGTCGGCTGGGCGGAGCGCGGCACGGCCACCGCCTCCATCCTCTTCTGCCGGCAGACCGGACAGACCATCGGCGCCGCCGTGTTCGGCGCCATCGCCAACGGCGTCCTGGCCGCCCGCCTCGGCGGCGCGGGCGACCTGGACTCCGTCACCCGCTCCCTGGACGACGGCACCGCCGCGGAAGCCACCCGGCACGCGATCGCCGACGCGGTGCACGCGGTGTACCTGGGAGCGGCCTGCGCGGCGGCCCTCGCCTTCCTGGTCCTGCTGCTCCTCGCCCCGCGCCGCTTCCCGGTACTGAAGGACTGACAGCGACGACCCCGCGGCTCCGCCCGGGGCCTGCCGCCGCAAGGACGGGCCCCCGGGCATGAAGACCGGGCGTGACGTACGGCCATGACGTACGGGCATGGCCGTACGTCATGGCGACCGGGCACGACGTCCAGGCACGACGACCGGCCACGACGTACGGGCACGGCGACCGGTCACGACGACCGGGCACGACGTCCAGGCACGACGACCGGCCACGACGTACGGGCACGACGTACGGGCACGACGACCGGCCGCCGCGGGCGCGGGTCACTCCCAGGCGGTACGGCCCGTCAGGGAGGTGAGGCTGTCGCGCACGCAGTCCATCTGCGCCTGCATCTCGTCCCACACCTCACCGTGCTCACGCAGCACCCGCTCGGTCTCCCGCGCGATCCGCTCCTCCTGCACCCGCGCCTCGGCGATGACCTCGGCGGCCCGCACGTGCGCCTCCTCCTGGTACCGGCGCGCCGCCTCCTGCGCCGCCCCGAACTCCCGCTGCGCCGCGACCAGCGCGGCCTCGGCCCGGACCACCGCCTCGGCGTCCCCGGTCTCCCGCGCCGCGGCCAGCTCAAGCTCCTCGTGATCCGCCGCCGCCCACACCGCCGCCTGCTCCTTGGCCTGTTCGGCGAGCATCCCCGCGGTCCGCTGCCGCACCTCCCGCAGCGCGGCAAGTGCCTCACCGCGCTGCTCCTTCACCGCACGCCGGCAACCGATGCGGATCTCGTCCGCCTCGGCCCGCGCCGCGAGCAGCCGCCGACGGGCCCGTTCCTCGGCCTCCTCGCGGACCACGACCGCCTCCTCCTCCGCCGGCCGACGCACCCCGAGCGCGTACTCCTCGGCCCGCGCCACCTCCTCCCGCGCGTCCCGCCGGGCCGACTCCCGCAGCGCCGCCGCCTCCTCCTCGGCCAGCCGGAAGATCTGCCGCGGCCCCTCGCCGAGCGTCTCGTACGTCTGCGGCACCGCCCGCGCGGCTGCCTCCCGCAGCCGGTCCGCCTCCGCCTCCATGTCCCTGGCCAGTACGGTCAGCCGCGCGGCCCGCTCCCACGCCGCGTCCCGCTCCTGCCAGAGCGCCGCCAGGTACGCGTCCACCTGCCCGGCGCGGTAGCCGCGCCCCCGGACGGCCAGGAAGCCGTGCGACGACATCGATGCGCTGCTCATCCTGGGAACCCCTCTCCGTCGAACGCACACGAAATGATGATTTCGCCGCACAACAGGATGAAACAGGCACAACTGGTAATCAGCCGCAAATGTTTACGACACGCAAAAAGGGCCGGGTCCGATCACTCGACCGGACCCGGCCCCAAGGGCTCACCTGGACGCGACTACAACAGGCCGTCCCACATCTGCTCCAGCAGCACCGACCACCAGCTCTCCGGCGAACCGAGCGCCGCCGGGTCGAGCGAGGCGAGCTGCGCCTGGAAGTCGACGGTCCAACGGCCCGCCTGCTCCTGGTTCAACCCGTACCGCAGCCGCCACATCCGGCCGAGCAGCGCCAGACAGCGCACGAACTCCGGCAGCCCGGTGTTCACGAACTGCGGCGGCACGGACACCCCGCCCGGCCCCGCCTCCATCGGCACGGCGACGATGTTCGCCGTGCCGTACTGCACGCAGACCGACCGGCCGAAGTCGGTACCCATCACCAGGTACGAGGCCGCGTCCAGAGCCGCCCGCACCCCCCGCTCCTGCGCCAGCTCCGCCAGCGTCGGCACCGGACGGCCCGGCTGGGTCTGCGCCCAGAAGAACGGGCCCAGGTCCACCGGCAGCCCGGCCACGACCAACGTGTGCGCCACCACCGGCGGCACCCCCTGCCGGTCCACCGCGGCCTGCTCGAACCGGTACACGCCCGGCCCGAACACCGCCGCCAGCTCCTGCCCGATCCCCTCCGGCGGCACCGGCGGCGCCACCTGCACCGGCGGCAGCGGCGCCCGCACCGGCCCCGGCCGCGCGGGCCCGTCCGCCACCTGGTGCAACTCACCCTGGTGCGCGAGCAACTGCCGCACGCCCTGCTGCCGGCTCGCGTGGTCCGTACCGTACGGCGCGATGCTCGTGATCCGCGCCTGCGGCCACTGCTCCCGGATCATCCGCGCACAGTAGGCGCCGGGCAGTTCGCAGGACTCCAGCTCCGTGTGGAGTTCGAGCACCTGGTCCGGCGGGACGTTCATGGCACGCAACTCGTGGAAGATCTGCCACTCCGGGTGCGGCGTACCCGGCGCCGACCGCCGGATCAACTGCTGCTCGGAACCGTCCTGCGCGCGATAGCGCAGCACGGCCTGATAGCCCGGACCGACCGTCGGCTGCGCCTGCTGCGGATACCCGTACGCGGGGGACTGCCCGGGGGCGGGCAGTCCGGGGGCGGGATGTGCCGGGGCGGGCGCCCCCGGCACGGATTGACCCGGTACGGGCTGACCCGGCACAGGACCTCCCGGTACGGGACCTCCCGGCACGGGACCTCCCGGCACGGGCTGACCAGGCGCGGGGCCTCCCGGCACGGGCTGGCCTGCGGCGGGTTGACCTGGGACGGACTGCTGCGGAGCCGGTCGGCCCGGTACCGGCCGGCCGGGCATGGGCTCGGGCATGGGCTGCCCCGGCGCGGCTTGCCCCGGCGCGGCTTGCCCCGGTGCCGGCCCGGCGGGCGGCGGGACCGCGCTCGGCGGCACCGACGGCGGCGGGCCCGGCGGCATCGACCGCGGCGGGCCCGGCGGCATCCCGGGCGCCTGCGGCGGCGCGGGCGTGCCCGGACCGGTCACCTGGCGCGCGGCCAGCATGGTCTCCTCAAGGTGCACCGACGACTGGGGGGCCGCGCCGGGTACCGGAGGCGCACCGGGAACGGCCGACGGGTTCGGCACACCCGGAGCACCCGGGGATCGCGGAGCACCCGGAGGCCGCGGGGCACCGGGAGACCGCGGAGCGTCCCCACCCGTGCCGTCGCCGAGGTCCGGCCGGTTCATGCCGGCGAACACGGTGGCCGCGTGGTGCACGTTGCCGGGCGGGGTGTCGCCCGGGGCACCGGGCGGCTTCGGGGCGCCGGACGCACCGGGACCGGCACCGCCCGGACCGTCGTCGGCGCCGTGCGGCGGCACGAACCGCGTGGGCGCGTGACCGCCGGGCGGCACACCCGGCGCACCGGGCCCCGCGGCGGGCGGGGGCGCGCTCCCCGGCCGCGCACCCGGGCTGCCCGGAGCACCCGGCGGCGGAGGCGGCACGCCCGGACCGCTGCCCCCGCGGCGCGGCGGCACGGACCTGCTCGTGGCGGCGCCCGTGATGTCACCCGCACCCGCCACGAGCGGCGTACTGCCCTGCGGCACACCCGGAGAAGGCGGCGCGGTGGGCCCCTGCGGATGAGAAGGACCACCCTGCACCGCTCCCGGCACCGCGGTTCCGGGAGCCACCGGCCCCTGCGGATAGCCGTACGACGGCACGCCCGGCGGAGGCAGCGGCGCACTGCCCCGCGGCGGAACCGGCGAGGGCGGCGGCACGCTCCCCTGCGGCACATCCGGCGCACCCGGCGGCGGAGGCGGCAGCGCGCTCCCCTGCGGAGTCGGCACGGGCGGCGGCGTGCTGCCCTGGGGACCACCCGGCGTCCCCGGCACGCCCGGGACGCCGGAGCGCGGCTCGATCGCCGTACGCGGCAGTCGACTGCCACCCGGCATCAGAGCCGTCCGCGCATCCGGCGCGACGGCGGGCGGCTCGGGATCGTCGTCCGAGTCGCCCAACGGCGGTGCGAACACCGTCTGGGGAAGCGGCACGGAACGGTCCTCGCCGAGGTCCGCGTTGGTGTCCGTACCCGTCCAGGGCGTCGCCCCCACGGGCACGGACGGCGCGACCGCACCGGCACCCACCCCGGCACCGGCGCCCCCGGCCGCCGGCCACCTCGGACCGGAACCCCCGGCCGCCGCCGACCCCGTACCGGACGAACCACCAGTCCCAGCACCAGCACCAGCACCGGTGCCGCCGGTACCGGCCGACCCGCCGGAACCCGCACCGGAAGACCCACCGGAACCAGCCCCCGTCCCCGCCCCCGACACCACGCCCGTGTCCGCGCCCGCCGACGACCCCCGCGCCACGGACGGCGGAGACACACCCCCATCCCCGGCCGACGTCCCCGGCAGCCCGACGCCACCCGACGCACCCCCCGGAGAACCACCGGAAGAACCCCCTGAAGACCCCCCGGACGAACGCCCCTGCGACATCCCCAACTTGTCCGCCGCCTCCTGCAACCACTCCGGCGGACTCAGCAGGAACGACGTCTGGTTGAGATCCACCCGCGCCACCGGCGCCCGCGGCCCCTCGGCCTCGTGCGCCGCCCGGCCGTACTCCTCCTCGAACCGACGGATCACCTCCCCCACCGGCAACGCCGGCCACAACGTCGCCTCCCCGCTGTCCCGCGCGATCACCAACCGCTGACCACCCGCGTCCGAACGCGGCCCCGCGGCCCGGTCCTCACCCCACACCACGAAACCGAGTTCGAACTCCCGCACCCGCACCTCACGATGCTGGTACGCGGGCACGTCCCCGTTGATCCACTCCTCCGCGCGATCCTGCGCCTGCGCAAACGTCACCATCGCAAGCTCACTCCCCCGCAGACCCGGCCGACGACACCGGCACCGCAGCCGCGAAACCGCCGTCCACCATCAGATTCGCCACCGTCGACAACTCCGGCGGACTGCCCGCGAGCCGCGACAGGAAGGCATCGAAATCCTCACCGCACGGCAGCAGCAACCGCGCCACCCGCTCCGCCGGCGGCCACGCCGGATCCACGTCCCGCGCATCGTCGTACACGCAGAACCACACCGAACCGACCCGCTCACCCCGGACCTTCACCGCCAGCAAACCACCCTGGACGAAAGCCACACCCAGATAGTCCTTGGTCAGATGATCACGCAGGCACTTGTTCACATACACCAGGTCGTTGACCGCCGCCTCGTCCCGCACGGTGAAGAACGGCTGGTCCAGCAACAGCCCCAACTCGGCGTCCAACGCCGTACCCACCGGCGCACAACCACCCGCCGCCTTCAGAAAAGAACGGTACCCACCCGGCAACCGATACCCCAGATCCTCCTCGACCCCCTGCACCTGCTGCTCCGTCACCGCCACACCCGACTTGGGCAGCCCGAAATGCGCCGGACGCGTCTCCTGCAACGGCCGCGTGCCCCGCTTGCCCTGGTCGACACGGGTCGTGGCCACCCCACCGTGATGCCGCAACAACGCCTTCACCTCGACCGGAACCAGCTCAAGACGCCGCGAACCCACCACGTGATGCCAGGTCCAGCCATGCGGAGTAGCCACCTCCGCAACGGTGTCCCACAGTTCGTGCCCCGACGCCGACAACGCCGCGTTCGCCGACACATAGTCAGTCAACCGCAACTCGTCGACGCCGAAGCCCTCCGGCGGATCGGCGATCTCCGCCGCCGCACGCGCATAAGGAGAGAAATCGGGATAACCACGCTCATCGACCCGCACCCCCCTCGGATGCCGCGCCGCCCGCACCGGATCCGGAAAGTGCACGACCTGCCCGGCATAAGCCGCGTTCGGCGGCGCGACCCCTCCCCCAGCCTGGCGGCCGGGTGGCGCCCCCAGCACGGGCCGACCTGTCGTCATGGCGCTTGCCCCCTGCGGCACTCTGTACGAGCCACAACCACACCACGCACGGCGCGCCACGACCCGTATCCGACTGTCTCTCCAACGTCACCGACGCGTTGACCGCACCCAGCGCGGTGCCGACAGCCTATGCGGTGCACAAGCACCGGTCACCGGGCCTCCACTTCCGTGACCAAAGGTCACCGCACCGTGACAGCCTGCCCAAACCCGGGCGTGTCGCACCGCCCCAGCTTCCGCACCCGCCACGGCATTTGGCACTCTGTGTCCTTCGGGGGATGCCCGGGGAGGTAAAGACGATCATGAACGCGACGCAGACGGGACCACATGCGAACGCCCACGCCGAAGCGCGGGCCGGCACCGGCGACGGGCCATCGGGCGACCCCCGCATCGGCTGGAGCCACACCGAATCACCCCACGTCCCCACCCTGCTCCACCGCCGCGACGGCATCCTGCCGACCGTCGCCGCCGCCCTCTCCGTCCGCGGCGACACCCTCACCGGCACCGCCGCCCGCAGCGACCACACCCCCTCCCTGCACCCACTCGTCCAGGACTTCCTCGACACCCTCACCAGCGACCAACGCGACCGCTTCACCGGACGCTGCGCCGAGACCATCCTCATCTCACGCCACATCACCACCGCCGACGCCGCCCGCAGCAAACGCGCCGCCCGCAAACCCATGACCAACGGCGAAGCCCGCAAAGCCCTCAAACACGCCAAACTCACCACCCGCCGCATACGCGAGGACGGCGACCCCCTGCACGGCACCTTCGCCACACCCTGCCGCGCCTGCACCGCCCTCAGCGACCACTTCGGCGTCCGCATCATCGACCCCGCCACGACAAACCGCTGACCCCACCCCCGACCACCACCCGCACCACCCACACCACCCGCACCACCCGCACCACCCGCAATCCACACCACCCGCACCACCCGCACCACCCGCACCACACCAAGATCCCGACCGACAAAGGGCAGATGCACACCGACCGCACCACCTCCACCACCCGCTTCGCCGTACCCGTCGACGCCGCCCTGCGCGCCGCCGGCTGGCAGCCCGGACGCTGGGCCATACACCAGGCCGAGATCTGGGCCGACGCCCTACGCGCCCACACCTCACCCGCCGGACACCGCCACGCCGTCTTCCCCACCGCCGTAGAAGCCTGGGCCGAATTCGGCAGCCTCCACATCACCCCCACCGGCCCCGGCCGCCAGGTCGCCCCCGCCGCCCTCCACCTCGACCCCCTGCACGGCCTCCACCACGCCCGCACCCTCGCCGACCTCGGCCGCGCCCTCGACACCCAGATCTGCCCCCTCGGCGCCGAACCCGACACCGGCGCACTCCTCGCCATCGACATCGAAGGCCGCGTCTACGCCCTCGACCACACCGGCGACTGGTACCTCGGCCCCGACATCGACCGCGGCCTCACCACCCTCATCGCCGGCACCCAACCCACCCGCCTGACCACGAACTGACCCCACCACGCACAAACCCACCACCACACCACGCACCACCGACCTCACACCGCCGGAATAACCGCCGACACCCGAAAACCCCCCGCATCCGTCGGCCCCGACACAAAAACACCACCCAGCGCCACCACCCGCTCCCGCATCCCGAGCAGACCATTACCACCCGACGGCAACCCCGCCACCGAAGCCGACGACAACTCGGGCGGCGGCCCGTTCTCCACCTGCATCGCGATCTCCGACCTACGATGCGCCAACCGCACATACGTCTTCGCACCCGCCGCATGCTTGTGGACGTTCGTCAACGCCTCCTGCACCACCCGATACGCCGTCCGCTCCACCTCCTGCGCATACGACCGCTCCACCCCCTCCACCGACAGATCCACCACCATCCCCGCAGCAGCCGACTGCCCGATCAACTCATCCAACTCCGACAGACACGGCCCCTCCCCCACCCCGTCCTCCGCCGCCGCCCGCGACGCCGCCGCCGCAGCAGCCACCCCCACAGCCGCCAACGGCACCGGAGCCGGAGCCCGCACCGCACCATCCCCCGAACGCAACACCCCCAACATCTCCCGCAACTCCGTCAACGCCTGCCGCCCCATATCCCCCACCAGCGCCGCGTTCCGCACCGCCTTCTCCGGATCCTTCCGCGCCACCGCCTGCAACGCCGCCGCATGCACCACCATCAGACTCACCCGATGCGCCACCACGTCATGCATGTCACGCGCGATCCGCGTCCGCTCCTCACCCCGCGCCCACTCCGCCCGCTCCTCAGCCCGCTCCGCAAGCAACTGAAGCTCCCGCTCCAGACTGTCCGCACGCTCCCGCAGACTCTCCATCAACCGGCGCCGCGCACCCACGTACAACCCCAGCAGCACCGGAGGAGCCGTCAACCCCAACGACGTCGTGATGGACGCGAACGGCTCGAACCAGTCACCGAGCGTCAGATCCCCACGCGCCATGTCCTGCCGCACCCGCACGAACGTGACGATCGCCGTCCCGACCAGCGACATCCCGGCCAACGCCACGATGATCCGACGCGGCAGCTCAGCGGCGGCCAACGTGTACAGGCCGACGACACCCATCAGGAAACCCATCTGGGCCGGAGTGATCGCAATCGCCACGAGAACGACGGCGATGGGCCACTTCCGGCGCAACAACAGCACGGAACCGGCCAACACCCCGAACAGCACCCCGACCGGCACCGGGATCCCCGCGTCCCGGGCGAACGGCAGACCCTCCGCCCCACACTCCGCGGCCGACACCGCCGCAAGGCTCACATCGAGCGCCGCACTGCGCCACCTCGCCCACCACCACGGCCCGGCATGGGCCGCCGTGCGGTCTTCCCCCGTCGTGGTCATGCGTCCAGCCTACGGGCGCCGGGTGCCGCTTTTCCGGTGAGTTTCGTCTATGCGCACCCACCACACTCCGTGAGCGGACGACCCCGAAATCCACGGATATCCCCCGAACTGCTGAACCATTCCCATCTACCCCCGGAACGGATCATTCCAGCCGGACGGTATGTCCATGGAACAGATGAACGGCAAATACGCCGACTTCGAAGGACTGCGGGAGCGGGCGGTGGCGCTGCGACGGGCGGGCCTCAGCCGCCGGCAGATCCGGGACCGACTACACCTCGACAACAACGCCATCCTCAACCGACTCCTGGAGGGCGAGCCACCGCCGGAATGGACAAAACGGCCGAACGCCAAGGATGACCTGCGGGACCGGGCCCGGGAACTGCGCCTTCAGGGCTGGACGTACGACCGGATCCAGGTGGAGCTGGGGTGCTCGAAGAGTTCCATCTCCCTGTGGGTCCGGGATCTGCCGAAGCCGGAACGGAGGCGGACCACAGAAGAGGCAGCCGCCATCGCCCGCAAGGGCTGGGAGGAGAGGCTCCGCATCCGCGACGAGGAGCGCCGCCGGACGAAGGCGACCGCGGAACAAGCGATCGGTGACCTGTCCGACCGCGAGATGTTCCTGGCGGGCGTGGTCCTCTACTGGGCAGAGGGCGCCAAGGACAAGACGTACAACCGTCGCGAAAGACTGCAATTCATCAACAGCGACCCGAATGTCATCCGGCTGTACCTGCGCTGGCTCGAAGTACTCGGGGTGGAGCGCGAACGCCTGCGTTTCCGGGTGAGCATCCACGAGTCGGCCGACGTGATCGACGCCGAAGAGTTTTGGGCGGGACTGGTGGGCGTGGCGCCGTCCGCCTTCCAGCGGGCCACCCTCAAGAAGCACAACCCGAAGACGAGCCGGAAGAACACGTCGGAGGCGTACCACGGCTGTCTGACCATCTATGTACTCGGAAGCGCCGACTTGTATCGTCGCGCCGAGGGCGCCTGGTACGGCATAGTAGGAGGCGCCACTCGACAGACCGACTAATTGTCCGGTTTGGTCGAGAATGTTCCCCCGTGGTGTAATTGGCAGCACTGTGGCTTTTGGTGCCATCTGTCCGGGTTCGAGTCCTGGCGGGGGAGCCACGCTAGGTTCGGGCCCTGACCCCCCAGTCAGGGCCCGCTCTCATGTCCCCAACAAATCGCCCCGGTATCCTGCGGATGTCCTCCACCCGTCAAAGCCGAAGGGCAAACTCCGTGAGCGCCATTCACCCGGCCGCCGTCGTCGTTCTCGCAGCGGGTGAAGGCACCCGTATGAAGTCAGCCACACCCAAGGTCCTGCACGAGATCTGTGGTCGTTCCCTGGTCGGCCATGTGCTGGCCGCCGCACGTGAGTTGTCCCCCCAGGAGCTGGTCGTCGTGGTGGGGCACGCGCGGGAGCAGGTCGCCGCGCATCTCGCCGAGCTGGATCCGCAGGCGCGGACGGCCGTGCAGGACCGGCAGAACGGCACGGGGCACGCCGTGCGGATGGCCGTGGAGGAGCTGGGGGGTGGTGTCGACGGGACGGTGATCGTGGTCTGCGGGGACACTCCGCTGCTGACGGGTGAGACGTTGCGGCGGCTCGCGGCGGCGCACCATGGCGAGGGCAATGCCGTGACGGTGCTGACGGCGGAGGTGCCGGATGCGACCGGGTACGGGCGGATCGTGCGTGACGGTGTCTCGGGTGCGGTCACGGAGATCGTGGAGCACAAGGACGCCGATGAGGCGCAGCGTGCCATCCGTGAGATCAATTCGGGTGTGTTCGCGTTCGACGGGCAGTTGCTGGCGCAGGCTCTGGGGAAGTTGCGCCGGGACAACAGTCAGGGTGAGGAGTATCTGACGGATGTTCTCGGGATCCTGCGGGGGGCGGGGCATCGGGTGGGTGCGTGTGTGGCGGGTGATCATCGGGAGATCGCCGGTATCAACAACCGTGTGCAGTTGGCGCAGGCGCGTCGCATTTTGAATGACCGGTTGTTGGAGCGGGCGATGTTGGCGGGTGTGACGGTGGTGGATCCGGCGACGACGTGGGTCGATGTGATGGTCTCGTTCGAGCAGGATGTGGTGGTTCATCCTGGTACGGAGTTGTGTGGTTCGACGGTGTTGGCTGAGGGTGCGGTGGTCGGGCCGCGTGCGCGGTTGACGGACACGGTGGTGGGTGCGGGTGCGCGGGTGGATGCGACGGTGGCGGATGGGGCGGAGATCGGGGCGGGGGCGAGTGTGGGTCCGTTCGCGTATTTGCGTCCGGGGACGCGTCTGGGTGTGCGGGGGAAGGTGGGGACGTTCGTGGAGACGAAGAATGCCCGGATCGGGGAGGGTACGAAGGTGCCGCATCTGTCGTATGTCGGTGATGCGACGATCGGTGAGTTCACGAACATCGGTGCGGCGAGTGTGTTCGTGAACTATGACGGGCAGGACAAGCATCACACTTCGGTGGGTGCGCATTGTCGTACGGGGGCGGACAACATGTTTGTGGCGCCGGTCACGGTGGGGGACGGTGCGTATACGGCGGCGGGGTCTGTGATCACGAAGGATGTGCCGCCTGGTTCGTTGGCTGTGGCCCGTGGTCAGCAGCGGAACATCGAGGGTTGGGTGGCGCGTAAGCGTCCGGGGAGTGCTGCTGCGAAGGCTGCGGAGGCGGCGTCGGGGCAGGGGCGTAGCGAAGACTGACCGGAAACAGGTACGTGGAACACGGCGTACCGTGATAAGTGCACATCCGCACGGACCAGCCGAGTGGGCCTCTCTTGTTCTGGGGGGGGTTGCTCGTAGGGCTGGCGACACCTCTGAGGAGACAGTGCTGTGACCGGGTTCAAGACGACCGGCGAGAAGAAGATGATGTTCTTCTCCGGCCGCGCCCACCCCGAGCTTGCTGAGGAGGTCGCCCATCAACTGGGGGTCGGGGTTGTCCCGACGAAGGCCTTCGATTTCGCCAATGGTGAGATCTATGTCCGGTACCAGGAGTCGGCTCGTGGTGCGGATTGTTTTCTGATTCAGAGCCATACGGCGCCGATCAACAAGTGGATCATGGAGCAGTTGATCATGATCGATGCGTTGAAGCGTGCGTCGGCGCGTTCGATCACGGTGATCGTGCCGTTCTACGGGTATGCGCGTCAGGACAAGAAGCATCGTGGGCGTGAGCCGATCTCGGCGCGGTTGATCGCGGATCTGATGAAGACGGCGGGTGCGGACCGGATCCTGACCGTTGATCTGCACACGGATCAGATCCAGGGTTTCTTCGATGGTCCGGTGGATCATCTGTTCGCGTTGCCGTTGCTGGCGGATTATGTGGGCGGGAAGGTGGATCGCGGGAAGCTGACGGTGGTTTCTCCGGATGCCGGCCGGGTTCGGGTGGCGGATCGGTGGTGTGACCGGTTGGGGGCGCCGCTGGCGATCGTGCACAAGCGGCGGGACAAGGACGTGGCGAATCAGGTGACGGTCCACGAGGTGGTGGGTGAGGTCAAGGGCCGGGTGTGTGTGCTGGTCGATGACATGATCGACACGGGTGGGACGATCTGTGCGGCTGCGGACGCGTTGTTCGCGCATGGTGCGGAGGATGTGATCGTGACGGCGACGCACGGTGTGCTGTCGGGTCCGGCGGCGGATCGGTTGAAGAACTCGCGGGTGGGTGAGTTCGTGTTCACGAACACGTTGCCGACGCCGGGTGAGCTGGGTCGGGATCTGGACAAGATCACGGTGTTGTCGATCGCTCCGACGATTGCGAGTGCGGTGCGTGAGGTGTTCGAGGATGGTTCGGTGACCAGTCTCTTCGACGAGCAGTGAGGTTTCTGCTGGGGTCCGGCTGAGCGTTTTTCCGCCGGGTGGGGCCGGGTCGTCGCCGGCTTGAAGATCCTTTTGGGTGTGGCCTTCCTTGCCGAGTAGACTGCTCGGGTTGCTCGGCGAGGGAGGCCGTGTCCCGTTTTGGGCGGGGCGTGGTGGTCCGTTATCGACGCGCTCTTCGTAGCAGGCCGTTCGTGGCCGGGTGACTTTCCCCAGGCTTCGAGTGGGCCGGGGTTGCCCGTAGTCCTACTGCCTCTACGAGGAGTGATCATGTCCGAGGTGAAGCTCGCCGTTCAGACGCGTACCGAGTTCGGCAAGGGTGCCGCGCGTCGTATCCGTCGTGACAACAACGTTCCCGGCGTTCTGTACGGTCACGGTTCGCAGCCGCTGCACCTGACGCTGCCGGGTCACGAGCTGCTGCTCGCGCTGCGTACGCCGAACGTCCTGATCGCGCTGGACATCGACGGCAAGTCCGACGAGCTGGCGATCCCGAAGGCCGTGCAGCGTGACCCGGTCAAGGGTTTCCTGGAGCACGTCGACCTGCTGCTGGTCAAGCGGGGCGAGAAGGTCACGGTCGAGGTTCCGGTGCAGGCCGAGGGTGAGCTGGCCCCGGGTGGCAACCTGCTGGAGCACGTGCTGGTGGCGCTGCCGGTGGAGGCCGAGGCCACGCACATCCCGCAGGCCGTCACGGTGTCCGTGGAGGGTCTGGAGGCCGGTGCGTCGGTCCTGGCCAAGGACATCGTCCTGCCGTCGGGTGTGAC
Organism: Streptomyces sp. NPDC056161; assembly: GCF_042268025.1. Classification (NCBI taxonomy): domain Bacteria; kingdom Bacillati; phylum Actinomycetota; class Actinomycetes; order Kitasatosporales; family Streptomycetaceae; genus Streptomyces; species Streptomyces sp. NPDC056161. The sequence goes on along the minus strand of NZ_JBHJUV010000027.1, from coordinate 67,340 downwards.
GCTGGCGGTGGAGGAGGACGCGGTGGTCCTCCAGGTGCTGGCCGCGCAGGCCGAGGAGGCCGCTGAGACGGCCGCCGAGGGCGAGGAGGCGACTGCCGAGGCGTGATCGGCGGTTCGGCGGTATAGGCTCCAGCCGCCGCTCCCTGGGGGGAGCGGCGGCTGTTGTGTGTGAAGGAGAAGGCCGTGACCACCCCTGTAGGTGCCCCCTGGCTGATCGTCGGGCTGGGCAATCCGGGACCCGAGTACGCGATGAACCGGCACAATGTCGGGTTCATGGTGGCCGATCTGCTGGCGGGGCGGATCGGTGGGAAGTTCAAGCGTGCGCAGAAGGCGCAGGCGCAGGTCGTGGAGGGCCGGATCGGTCCGGCGGGTCCGGGGAGCCGGCGGGTGATCCTGGCCAAGCCGCAGTCGTACATGAATCTGTCGGGTGGCCCGGTGAGCCAGTTGCGGGACTTCTACAAGGTGCCGGTGGCGAACGTGGTGGCGGTCCATGACGAGCTGGACATCGATTACGGGACGCTGCGGCTGAAGCTGGGCGGCGGGGACAACGGGCACAACGGGTTGAAGTCGATCACTAAGGCGATGGGGTCGGACTACCACCGGGTGCGGTTCGGGATCGGGCGGCCGCCGGGGCGGATGCAGGTGGCCGATTTCGTGTTGAAGGATTTCTCGTCGGCGGAGCGCAAGGAGCTGGACTTCTTCGTGGACCGTGCGGCGGACGCGGTGGAGTGTCTGGTGGCGGAGGGGTTGGAGCGGGCGCAGAGTTCGTACAACTCGTGAGCCCCGCCGCCGGGACGGGTGGCGGGGCTCGGGCGGTGGGTGTCCGCCTCGGCTCAGGTCCCGCCGTCCCGGGCGGCGGCCACGAAGGACGTCCTGACACCACTGCTGTCGATGGCGGGACGGCGGCAGTTCCTGCGGGTCGCTTGCTGTCGCGTGCCGGCAGCTGCCCGGGAGAGTCTTGGGTGATCTCGACGCAGTTGCCGCCCTCGGTGTGGTGGCTTCTGCGGGGGGTTTGACGCGCGGCGTGGTTATGGCCAATGATCCCGGCCATGCCTGCCACTGCCGCCACGTCCCGTCAGTCCTCGGTCACCGCGCTGCGGTTCGCGGCGATGGGGGCGGTCGCCGTGCTGATTCTGGTGGCGGGGGTGTGGGGTTCGTGGGGGACCGCGCAGTACCCGATGCTGACGAAGGGCCGGGAGCGCGGCACGGTCAAGGTGACGAGCTGCGGCGACGACACCTGTTCGGGGCCGTTCGCGCCGGCTTCGGCGGGGGCGAGGGCGCGCCGGAGCGTGGTGATCACGAAGAGTGTGGCGGTGCGCAAGAACGAGACGTACGCGGTGGTGGTGAAGCCGGGTACCGACGAGGTCGTGCGGTCGGGTCCGGCCGGAGTCCTGGGCGCCTGGGTGCCGTTGGGCGGTGCGCTGCTGCTGGCCGCGGTGGTGGTGGCGGGCGGGCTGCGGCTGGCCCGGATCGCGTGGATGCTCGCGGGCGCGGGGTTCGTGCTGCTCACCGCGGCGTTCTTGGCCATATAGGCGGACAGGCGGCTTCCGCGTTCGCGGCCGTGGGGGTGGCTTCTGCGCGTTCCTGGCCCTGCGGGTGGCTTTCGCGTTCGCGGCCGTGCGGGTGGGTTCTGCGCGTTCCTGGCCCTGCGGGTGGCTTCGGTGTTCCTGGCCCTGCGGGCGGCTTCCGCGTTCGCGGCCGTGCGGGTGGGTTCGGTGGTCCTGGCCGTACGGACGGCTTCGGTGGTCCGGGCCGCGTGGGTGGCTTCGGCCGGCTGACAAGGGCGGTGCCCCCGCGCCGTTCGGGCGTGGGGGCACCGTCGTGTCGGGTGGCCGGGGTCAGCCGGTGTTGCGCAGGCCCGCGGCGACGCCGTTGACCGTCAGGAGCAGGGCCCGGGAGAGCAGCGGGTCGGGCTGCGCTTGTGCGGTGGCCGCGTCCCGCTGCCGCTTGAGCAGGGTGACCTGGAGGTAGGAGATGGGGTCCAGGTAGGCGTCGCGGATGGCGAAGGTCTGCTTGAGCACCGGCTGGGCGTCGAGCAGTTCGTCCTCGCCGGTGATCCGCAGGATTTCACGGACCGTCAGTTCGTGTTCCGCGGTGATGGTGTCGAAGACGTGCTTCAGCTCGTCGGGGACGAGGGTGTCGACGTAGTGGCGGGCGATCCGCAGGTCGGTCTTGGCGAGGGTCATCTCGACGTTGGAGATGAAGTTGCGGAAGAAGTGCCACTGTTCGTGCATTTCGGCGAGGACGGTGTCGAGGCCCGCCTCGCGCAGCGCCTTGAGGCCGGAGCCGACGCCGAACCAGCCGGGGACGATCTGCCGGGACTGGGTCCAGCCGAACACCCAGGGGATGGCGCGCAGTCCGTCGAGTCCGGCGCCGGAGTCGGGGCGGCGCGAGGGCCGTGAGCCGAGGTGCAGGTCGGCGAGCTGGTCGACGGGGGTGGAGGCGAAGAAGTAGGCGGGCAGGTCGGGGTCGTCGACGAGGTGCCGGTAGGCGGTGTGGGCGGCGTCGGAGACGACGTCCATGGCGGCGTCCCAGCGGGCGAGGGCTTCCACGGACTGCCGGGGGGCGGTGTGCAGGGCGGATGCCTGGAGGGTGGCCGCGACGGTCAGTTCCAGGTTCTCCCGGGCGAGGGAGGGGACGAGGTACTTGTCGGAGATGACCTCGCCCTGTTCGGTGACCTTGATCTCGCCTTCGAGGGTGCCCCAGGGCTGGGCGAGGATGGCGTCGTGGGAGGGGCCGCCGCCGCGGCCGACGGTGCCGCCGCGGCCGTGGAAGAGGCGCAGCCGTACGCCGTAGCGGTGGGCGACGTCGCGCAGCCGGCGCTGGGCGCGGTGGATCTCCCACTGGCTGGTGGTGATGCCGCCGAACTTGGAGGAGTCGGAGTAGCCGAGCATGACCTCCTGGACGTCGCCGCGCAGGGCGACGAGCCGCCGGTAGGAGGGGTCGGAGAGCATGTCCTCCAGGATGGTGTCGGCGGCCTTCAGTTCGTCGGTGGTCTCCAGGAGCGGCACGATGCCGATCTTCGCCCAGCCGGCGTGCAGGTCGATCAGGCCGGCCTCGCGGGCGAGGACGGCGGCGGCGAAGACGTCGTCGGCGCCCTGGCACATGGAGATGATGTACGACTCGATGACCTCGGGGCCGAAGATCTGAAGGGCGCGCTTGACGGTCTGGAAGACGCCGAGGGTCTTGGCGCCTGCGGCGTCCACGGGTGCCGGGGTGGGCGCGAGGGGCCGGCGGGAGCGGAGTTCCTTGGCGAGGAGCTTGGCGCGGTACTCGCGGGGCATGTCGGAGTAGCGCCAGGACTCCTCGCCGAGCCGGTCGAACAGCTGGCCGAGGGCGTGGTGGTGGGCGTCCGCGTGTTCGCGTACGTCCATGGTGGCGAGCTGGAGGCCGAAGGCGGCGAGGGTGCGGATGTTGCGGCCGAGGCGGCCGTCGGCGAACAGGCCGCCGCGGTGTTCCCTGAGGGAGGTCTGGATGAGGCGCAGGTCGCCGATCAGCTCGGCGGTGCCGAGGTAGTCGCGGCCCGGTTCGTGCGGGGTGCCGGTGGCGAGGCGCTGCTTGGTGTTGACGAGCTTCTGGCGGATGCAGGTGGCCTTGAGCCGGTAGGGCTCCTCGGCGTTGAGCCGCTTGTAGCGGGGGCTGATCTCGGGCAGCAGGTCGAGGTCGGTGTGCAGGGACTTCAGGAGTTCCTCGGTGGCGCCGGTGTAGCGGATCGAGTTGGAGAGGAAGCCGCGCAGTTCGTCGATCATCTCCAGGGCGTCGTTGATGCCGTGCTCGTGCTGGAGGATGAGGACGTCCCAGGTGACGTCGGGGGTGACGTTCGGGTTGCCGTCGCGGTCGCCGCCGATCCAGGTGCCGAAGGTGAGCGGGCGGCTGGCGTCGGGGATCTTGACGCCGACGCGTTCCAGTTCCGCGGTCAGGTCCTCCAGGACGTCGCCGACGGCGCCGGCGTGCAGTTCGTCGAGGTAGTAGATCGCGTTGCGGGCCTCGTCGGCGGGTTCGGGCCGTACGACGCGCAGTTCGTCGGTCTGCCAGACCAGGTCGATGTTCTCGGCCAGCCGGGTGTCGTGGCGGCGGCGGTCGGACTCGATGACGGGGGTCTCCAGGAGCGTGGCGATGCGCCGGAGCTTGGTGAGGACGCTGCGGCGTGCGGCCTCGGTGGGGTGTGCTGTGAACACGGGGCGGACGTTCAGGTGCCGGGCCGTCTGCTTGAGGTGCTCGGGGTCAGCGTCCTTGAGGCGGTCGGCGGTGCGGGCGAGCAGGCCGCCCTCGGCGGCGCGCCGGGCGCGCAGTTCGCGTCCGCGGTGGACCTGTTCGGTGACGTTGGCGAGGTGGAAGTAGGTGGAGAAGGCGCGTACCAGTTTGGCGGCCGTCTCCAGTTCGGTGCCACGCAGCAGCTCGGCGGCGGCTTCGCCGTCCTCGCGGGTGAGGCGGCGGACCTTCTCGACCAGTTCGAGCAGTTCGGGACCCTCCTGCCGCACGAGGGTCTCGCCGAGGAGGTCACCCAGTCGCCTGATGTCGGCGCGCAGCTCAGTGCTGGTCGTGATGGTCTGATCGTCGGCACTGCTCACAGATGCGACTCCTTGCAGTGTTGAGGAGGTGCGTCGCGTCAGCGACTCCCCGGAAGGGTGGTGGTGGGAGACGGGAGGGGGATCGTCCGGTGGTGTACCCGGTCGTCCGCCGGGGCGGCGGGTGCCGCATACGGGCGGGACAGCCGGGAAGTAATCAGAGCGGACCGCGCTGTCCGACCGAGTTCAAGGATAGGTGTCCATGCGGACGCGCAGGCTCACGGGCTCTTGCCGCGGCACGCGGCGCTGCCATACTTACGACGCCGTAGGTTACGGAACCGTAGGGACGACCGCTCCGTCCCGTCCGGTTTTGGCGGCCCGGCATCCGTCTCGGCCCTCGACTCCCCAGGGGACGTCCCATGACCAGTAGTTCCGATGTGATCGAAGACGACCGGAAGGCCACCGATCCCTTGGTCCCGTCCGCCACGCTGGGTGGCGAGCAGAAGCGCTCGATCGAGCAGATCACGCTGCTGCTGTTCATCACCGTCCCGTTCCTCGCGCTGGTCGCGGCGGTGCCGCTGGCCTGGGGCTGGGGTGTCAGCTGGCTGGATCTCGGTCTGCTGGTCTTCTTCTACTTCCTCGGTTGCCACGGCATCACGATCGGTTTCCACCGCTACTTCACCCATGGCTCGTTCAAGGCCAAGCGGCCTTTGCGGATCGCGTTGGCGGTCATGGGGTCGATGGCGGTCGAGGGTCCCCTGGTGCGGTGGGTGGCCGATCACCGCAAGCACCACAAGTTCTCCGACGCGGAGGGCGACCCGCATTCGCCGTGGCGTTACGGGGAGAGCGTGCCCGCGCTGATGAAGGGCCTGTGGTGGGCCCATATCGCATGGATGTTCGATGAGGAGCAGACGCCGCAGGAGAAGTACGCGCCGGATCTGATCAAGGACCCGGCGATCCGTGCGGTCTCCCGCCAGTTCGTGATGTGGACGGTGGTGTCGCTGGCGCTGCCCGCGGTGGTCGGCGGCCTGGCCACCATGTCGTGGTGGGGTGCGTTCACCGGGTTCTTCTGGGGGTCGCTGGTCCGGGTGGCGCTGCTGCACCACGTGACCTGGTCGATCAACTCGATCTGCCACGCCGTGGGCAAGCGGCCGTTCCGTTCCCGCGACCGGTCCGGGAACGTGTGGTGGCTGGCGATCCTGTCGTGCGGCGAGTCCTGGCACAACCTGCACCACGCCGACCCGACGTCGGCCCGGCACGGTGTGGAGCGCGGTCAGCTGGACTCCTCGGCGTGGTTCATCCGCCGGTTCGAGCAGTTCGGCTGGGCGTACGACGTGCGCTGGCCGTCACGCTCACGTATCGATTCGCGCCGCAACACCGGGGAAGGCGGTTCCGGACGCGGGGCGGAGACCGCGCAGACGGCATGATTGACGCCGTGGCGACCGACTCCAGCACCCCAAGTCCAGAGAAGCCGCGGCGAGCGCGCCGCACCCGCATGACCGGTGCCGAGCGCCGCCAGCAGTTGCTGGAGATCGGTCGCACCCTCTTCGCGGCGAAGGGTTTCGAAGGCACGTCGGTGGAGGAGATCGCGGCGAAGGCCGGGGTTTCCAAGCCGGTGGTCTACGAGCACTTCGGCGGCAAGGAGGGGCTGTACGCGGTGGTGGTCGACCGCGAGATGCGCCGCCTGCTGGACATGGTGACCGGTTCGCTGACGGCCGGCCACCCCCGCGAACTGTGCGAGCAGGCCGCTTTCGCGCTCCTGGACTACATCGAGGAGTACACGGACGGCTTCCGGATCCTGGTCCGTGACTCCCCCATCCCGCAGTCGACGGGTTCCTTCGCCTCGCTCATCTCGGACATCGCCACCCAGGTGGAGGACATCCTGGGCCGCGAGTTCAAGAGCCGTGGTTTCGACCCGAAGCTGGCCCCGCTGTACGCGCAGGCCCTGGTCGGCATGGTCGCGCTGACCGGCCAGTGGTGGCTGGACGTGCGCCGCCCGAAGAAGGCGGAGGTGGCCGCGCACCTGGTGAACCTGGCGTGGCACGGCCTGGACGGCCTGGAGCCGAAGCCGCGGCTGATCGGGCACCGGAGGAGTTAGCGGTGTCCACCACGACCGGGTGTTGATCACCCATTGTGATGACCTGTGCCTGATGCGACGGCTACCGTGGATATCCAGGCCGAGAATCCCGCTCATGGGAGGAATCACCATGACTGCCGAGCCGAGCACCGCACACGACTCCGAGCCCGGCATCCGCCTGCCCGTGCCGCCGCCCGGGGGTTTCACGGTCGACGACCTGTTCACCCTGCCGGACCTCCCGCCGCACACCGAGCTGATCGACGGGAGCCTGGTTTTCGTGAGTCCGCAGCGTGATTTCCACAGCGTTGTCATCGACCTGCTGATGGTCGGCCTGCGGCGGCAGCTGCCGAGCGGGTTGAAGGTGCGTCGCGAGATGACTGTCGTCCTGGATCACCGCAACGCCCCGGAACCCGACGTCTGCGTCCTGCGAGCGGATGCCTTCACCGGCCGGGAGCAGACCCGGTACCGGGCCGAAGACCTGCTCCTCGCCGTCGAGGTCGTCTCGCCGGACTCCGAGGCCCGTGACCGTGACTCCAAACCCCTGAAATACGCGGCCGCCGGCATCCCGCACTTCTGGCTGGTCGAGATGGCCGAGGGGGATCAGCACCCGGTGGTCCGGACCTACGAACTGGACCCGATCGGCAAGACCTACGCGCTCACCGGCATCCACCACGACAAGCTGGAGCTGTCCGTGCCCTTCGGCATCGACATCGACATCAGCTCGGGAGCGCTCGACGAGCTGTGACGGTCGGCTCCGGGAAGGACGCCCGCGTAGAACGCCCGTAGCCGGTCCTCGGACCCGGCGGGGGCGGTGAGCTGGACGTGGTCGAGTGCGGCGATCATCCTCATGCCTCCTTCACAGCGACGGCGTACAGCCGCTGGAAGGGCAGGACGGTGCCGTACCCGGTGCTCGGGTACGCCTCGCGCAGCAGGTCGCGGTAGTCGGCGAGGAACGCCGCACGGGCCTCGGGATCGTCCGCCAGGGCGGTGAGGACGGGCCTGAGGCCGGAGCCCTTGACCCAGTCGAGGACGGGGTCCTCGCCGGTCAGGACGTGGTGGTACGTCGTCACCCATACGTCGGGCGTGCAGCCGAGCCGGGCCAGGCGGTCCAGGTAGACGGCGGGAGGGTGGACGGAGTCGGTGCGGCGCGGGACGTGGGCGAGGCGGGACCGCCAGCGGGGTCCTGCGGCGAGTTCGCGCATCAGGGCGTGCAGGGGCGCGTCGATGTTGTCCGGCACCTGGAAGGCGAAGGTGCCGCCGGGAGCGAGGGCGGCCAGCCAGCCCGCGAAGGCGTCCAGGTGGCCCGGGACCCACTGGAGGGTGGCGTTGGAGACGATCAGGTCGTACGTCCCGGCGGGTGTCCAGTCGGCGAGGTCGGCGGGGGCGAAGTCGAGGTGGCCGCCGCCGGGTGTGGGGCCGGCGTGGGCCCCGGCGTCGGCGAGCATCTGCGGGGAGTTGTCGTAGCCGGTGATGTGCGCGGTGGGCCAGCGGTCGGCGAGCAGGCGGGTGACGTTGCCGGGGCCGCAGCCGAGGTCGGCGATGCGGGGCGCCGCCGCGGGCGGGTCGGGGACGCGGGCGAGCAGGTCGGTGAAGGCGCGGGCGCGGGGTCCGGCGTACCTGAGGTACTGGGCGGGATCCCAGGTGGGAGAGGTGACGGGCATGGCGGGCTCCTCGGGTTCGTACACCGTTGTGATCGCCACTCTCCTCCCGTAATACCTCGACGTCAAGATACTTGAGATGAAGATACTCCACCTCAAGAGACTCAATGTCGACACAACCACTACACTGATCGCCATGGAGGACGAGGTCGATCGGCTGGTCGCGGCGTGGCGTCGGGAGCGCCCGGACCTCGACGTGGAACCCCTTGAGGTGCTGAGCCGGGTGAGCCGGCTGGCCCGGCACCTGGACCGGGCGCGTCGGCTGGCGTTCGCCGAGCACCAGCTGGAGCCCTGGGAGTTCGACGTCCTGACCGCGCTCAGGCGGGCCGGGACGCCCTACCAGCTCTCTCCCGGGCAGTTGCTGACCCAGACCCTGGTCACCTCGGGCACGATGACGAACCGCATCGACCGGCTGGCGAAGAAGGGCCTGGTCGAGCGACTGCCCGACCCCAGCGACCGGCGCGGTGTGCTGGTCCGCCTCACCCCGGAGGGCCAGGACCGCGCGGACGAGGCGCTGGCGGGCCTGCTGGAGCAGGAGCGGGCGATCCTCGCGGAGCTGTCCCGCACCGAGCGCACCGAACTGGCCGCGCTGCTACGCCAGCTGACCGCCCCGTTCGACAACATCCCTGGTTAGGTCGGCGGGCCCCACCCCGGCCCGGCGGGCCAGGGCCACGGCGGCGAGGGTGGAGTGGACGCCGAGCTTGCCGAGGACGTTCTGCATGTGGGTGCGCACGGTGTGCGGGGACAGGAACAGCCGCTCGGCGACCGCCTTGCGGCCGAGCCCGGCGACCATGCAGCGCAGCACCTCCCGCTCCCGCGGGGTGAGCGACTCGACCAGCCGCTCGCTCTCGGTGCGGTGCTTGCGCGCGGCGGTCAGCTCGCGCAGCACGCCGGTGAGCAGCGCGGGCGGCAGATGCGTCTCGTCGCGCAGCACGCCCCGGATGACGTTGAGCAGCCGGGACAGTGAGCAGTCCTTGGCGACCCAGCCGGACGCGCCGGCTTGCAGGGCGAGTGCGGCGCGGCGTGCCTCGTCCCGTTCGGCGAGGACGACGGTCCGCACCCCGGGGTGTGCCGAACGGACCCCCGCGACCAGCGAGATCCCGTCCACCAGGCCCTCTTCGTTGCTCGCCTGCACCGGCACCGCCGCTCGCGCGCCGGGCAGGTGGCCGCCCAGATCGGCGTCGACGAGCAGCACGTCGAAGCGGCGGCCCTCACCGGCCGCCCGCTCCAGGCTGCGCAGCGCCGCCGGGCCGCTGCCGGCCGCGGAGACCTCCACGTCCGGTTCGGCGGCCAGAGCCGCGGCGAGCGACTCGGCGAAGATGCGGTGGTCGTCGACGACCAGGACTCGGATACGCACCATGAAACCCCCTTCCCCATGCTCTCGACGAGCAGGGGATGCCCCCAGAGGTCAGACGGACGACGACCTCGCGGGTACGACGCTGTGGCTGGCGGAATCGACCACACGGCCGCCGCCGTGCTGTCACTGCTACCCCCACCCGGGGCGTCGTACCCGCCTGTCTCGCCCCCTGATCGGCACCGGCCCCCACCGGTGCTGCTCCTCAGGGTACGGATGGGGGCCGGAAGGGGAAGCGGATTCGCAGAACTCGTCGGCCGACGCGTTTATGGTGTGCCGCATGTTTCGTATTGAGGCAGAAGTCGACAAGGCCCGACGTGATCTGCTCCGGTCCCGGCTGCGGGACACCAATACGGCGGCGTCCCCCGTCCTGGCCGCCCTCAGCGGCACGCCCGGCGCACGCGAAGCCCCCTTGCACGTCTGGGCGTTGGACGCCTCGGGGGAGCTGGCCGGCGGGCTGGTCGGCCACACCTGGGCGGCCTGGCTGCACCTGACGTACCTCTGGGTCGACGCCCGGCACCGTCGCGCGGGCCTCGGTGCCCGTCTGCTCACGGAGGCGGAGCGGCTGGCCGGGGAGGGCCGCGGCTGCCGGGCGGCGCGGGTGGAGACCTGGGACTTCCAGGCGCCGGAGTTCTACCGGAAGCAGGGGTTCGAGGTGGTGTGCGTGATCCCGGACTATCCGCCGGGGGTCACGGAGTACACGCTGACGAAGGCGTTGGTCCCGGCCTAGGGGAACTTCGTGGTCGCCGGCCGGATGCGCCGCAAGGCTCTCCGGGCGGTACGACGTACGGGCGGGCGGCACCGGGGAGAGTGCCCGGTGCCGCCGGCCCGCGGTCAGCTCAGCCTGCGCGCTCCCGCCGAGGGCACCGCCTCGAAGGTGCGCGGCGCGGTGAAGCCCGCCGTCCCGAACGCCGCCTGAACCGCCTTGGTGATCGCTTCGACGCCGGACTCCTCGGCGAGGACGATCGCCGAGCCGCCGAAGCCGCCGCCGGTCATCCGCGCGCCCAGCGCGCCCGCCTCCAGCGCCGTGTCGACCACCAGGTCGAGTTCGGGGCAGGAGATGCGGAAGTCGTCCCGCAGGGACGCGTGGCCCTCGGTCAGGACCGGGCCGATGGCGCGGGTGTCGCCGGACTCCAGCAGGGACACGACCCGCTCCACCCGCTGGTCCTCGGTGACGATGTGGCGCACCAGGCGGCGCACCTCCTCGTCGTCGCCGAGCCGGGCGAGCGCGGCGTCGAGACCGTCGTAGGGCACGTCCCGCAGGGCGTCCACGCCCAGCAGGGCCGCGCCCTTCTCGCAGCCGGCCCGGCGTTTGCCGTACTCGCCGTCGCTGTGGGCGTGCTTGACCCGGGTGTCGACGACCAGCAGGCGCATGCCCTCGGCGGCCAGGTCGAAGGGGATCTGCCGCTGGGAGAGGTCGCGGGTGTCGAGGAACAGGGCGTGGCCCGGCTCGCAGCACGCGGACGCGGTCTGGTCCATGATGCCGGTGGGCGCGCCGACGTAGACGTTCTCGGCGCGCTGGCACAGGCGGGCCAACTGCCAGCGTTGCAGGCCGAGTTCGTAGAGGTCGTTGAGGGCCAGCGCGACCACGACCTCCAGTGCGGCCGACGACGACAGGCCGGCGCCCGTGGGGACCGTCGAGGACAGGTGGATGTCGGCGCCGGTCACCGGGTGGCCCGCCTCGCGCAGCGCCCAGACCACGCCCGCGGGGTACGCCGTCCAGGTCCGGTCGGCCTGCGGGGCCAGCGCGTCGAGCCGGAGTTCCACGGCGGGGCCCGTGCCGCCGTCGATGTCCGCCGAGTGCAGCCGCAGCACGCCGTCCGTGCGGCGGGTCACGGCGGCCGTCGTGACGTGCGGCAGTGCGAACGGCATGACGAAGCCGTCGTTGTAGTCGGTGTGCTCGCCGATCAGGTTGACCCGGCCCGGCGCGGACCAGATTCCCTCGGGTTCGGCTCCGTACAGTCGGGCGAAGTCCTCCCGGACCTGCTGTGCCCCCACTGCTGACTCCATCTACTGCCCCCTGGAGATGTGCTGGGCGAACTCCCACGCGTCCGCGACGATGCCCGCGAGGTCCGCGCGGGACGGCCGCCAGCCGAGCTTTTCGCGGGCCGTGGCGGCCGAGGCCACCAGGACCGCCGGGTCGCCGCCGCGGCGGGGGGCGACGACCTCGGGAATGGGGTGGCCGGTGACCTGGCGGACGGTCTCGACCACCTCGCGGACCGAGAAGCCGTTGCCGTTGCCGAGATTGCAGATCAGGTGCTCGCCGGGGGCGGCGGACCGCAGCGCCAGCAGATGGGCCTCGGCCAGGTCGGCGACGTGGATGTAGTCGCGGACGCAGGTGCCGTCGGGCGTCGGGTAGTCGTCGCCGTAGACGGAGATGGCCTCGCGCCGGCCCTGGGCGACCTGGAGCACGAGGGGGATCAGGTGCGACTCGGGGTCGTGGCGCTCGCCGTACGCGCCGTACGCGCCGGCCACGTTGAAGTAGCGCAGGGAGACCGCGGCGAGGCCGTGCGCCGTCGCCTCGCTCGTGATCATGTGGTCGACGGCGAGCTTGGTGGCGCCGTAGGGGTTGGTGGGCCGGGTGGGGGCGCTCTCCACGATCGGGACCTGCTCGGGCTCGCCGTAGGTCGCCGCCGTGGAGGAGAAGACCAGCCGGCGCACGCCCGCGTCGCGCATGGCGCCGAGCAGCGCCATGGTGCCGCCGACGTTGTTGTCCCAGTACTTCTCGGGCTTCGTGACCGACTCGCCGACCTGGGAGGAGGCGGCGAAGTGCAGCACGGCGTCGTAGGAGGAGTCGAGCCACTTGGCGGCGTCGCGGATGTCGCCCTCGACGAAGGCCGCGTCGGCGGGGACGCCCTCGCGGAAACCGGTGGAGAGGTTGTCGAGGACGGTGACCTCGTGACCGGCCTCCAGCAGGTGCTGGGCCACCACGCTGCCGACATAGCCCGCACCGCCGGTGACCAGATACTTGCTCATTGACTCGCTACCTCTCGCAGTCGCTCGGCCGCGCGCTCCGGCGGCACGTCGTTGATGAACACGCTCATGCCCGACTCGGAACCCGCGAGGAACTTCAGCTTGCCCGAAGTCCGGCGAATGGTGAAAAGCTCCAGGTGAAGCGCGAAGTCGTCGCGCGTCACACCGTCGAACTCGTCCAGCGCGCCGAACGGGGCCTGGTGCCAGGCCGCGATGTAGGGCGTGGCGGGCCCGCCCGTGGGGTTGCCGCCCGCGGAGTTCTCGCCCACGGTCCGCTCCCCTCCCGTCCGCTCGTCGAAGATCCGGTCGAAGCGCCTCAAGAGTTCCAGATAAACCTTGGGGAATTCTGAGCGCGCGGCCTCGTCGAGTCCCAGCAGATCGGGCACCCGGCGCTTCGGGTACAGATGGATCTCGTACGGCCAGTGCGCAGCGTACGGCACGAAGGCCACCCAGTGTTCCCCCTCCAGGACGACCCGTTCGCCGGCGAGTTCGCGCGCCAGGACGGCGTCGAAGAGGTTCTCGCCGCCGGTCGCTTCCTTGTGGGTTGCCAGTGAACGCAGCATCAGCGCGGTGCGCGGGGTGGTGAAGGGGTAGGCGTAGATCTGGCCGTGCGGGTGGCCGAGCGTGACGCCGATCTCCTCGCCGCGGTTCTCGAAGCAGAACACCTGTTCCACGGAGGGGAGATGGGACAGTTCCAAGGTCCGGTCGGTCCACGCGTCCAGGACCAGCCGGGTCTGTTCCTCGGTCAGGTCCGCGAAGGAGGCGTCGTGGTCGGAGGTGAAGCAGACCACCTCGCACCGGCCCGAGTCGCCGGCCAGCGACGGGAAGCGGTTCTCGAAGACGACGACGTCGTAGGAGGAGTCCGGGATCTCGCTGAGCCGGCCCTCGCGCGTGGGGCACAGCGGGCACTGGTCGGCCGGCGGGTGGTAGGTGCGGCCCTGCCGGTGCGAGGCGACGGCGACGGCGTCGCCGAGCAGTGGGTCGCGGCGGATCTCGGAGGTCGTCGCGGTCGCGTCGAGCGGCCGGTGGTCCACCGCGTCGCGCACCGTGTCGTCCCGCTGGTCGTAGTAGATCAGCTCACGACCGTCGGCCAGCCGGGTCGAGGTCTTCTTCACGCCGGACTCCTCTATGCCCGCATCCAATCAGTCAACACAATCAAACATAACAGATCACAACTCGACAACAGCCTGGACGATCACAATCAAACAAAGAACACCACCAGAAGTCTTCAACAACTGAATACCGAGGCATAGGTTCCGCTACGTATCAGTTCGCGCAACGAAGCGAGTACTCATGCACACCCCCACACAAACCCCCACATATCTGGCAGCAGAGCTGCGGCTTCCCACCAACTGGCTCGACTACACGATCCTGGCGATCTACTTCGTCGTCGTGCTGGGCATCGGCTTCGCCGCACGCCGGTCGGTCAGGACCAGCCTCGACTTCTTCCTCTCCGGGCGCTCACTGCCCGCCTGGATCACCGGCCTCGCCTTCATCTCCGCCAACCTCGCCGCCACCGAGATCCTCGGCATGGCCGCCAACAGCGCCCAGTACGGTGCCTACACCGTCCACTGGTACTGGATCGGCGCCATCCCGGCCATGGTCTTCCTCGGCCTGGTGATGATGCCGTTCTACTACGGCAGCAAGGTCCGCTCGGTCCCCGAGTTCCTGCTGCTGCGCTTCGACCGGCCCGCCCACCTGCTGAGTTCGATCCTGTTCGCGTTCGCCGCCATTCTGATCGCCGGTGTGAACCTCTACGCCCTGGCGATCGTCGTAGAGGCCCTCCTCGGCTGGCCGCAGTGGGTGGCGATCGTGGTCGCCGGCCTCTTCGTGCTGGCCTACATCACCCTCGGCGGGCTGTCCTCCGCGATCTACAACGAGGTCCTTCAGTTCTTCGTGATCCTGGCCGCCCTCATCCCGATCACCATCCTCGGCCTGAAGAAGGTCGGCGGCTGGGGCGGGCTGACCGACAAGCTCACCGCGGCCCACGGGGACAACTTCACCACCGCGTGGGGCGGCACCGGCATCGGGCACGTCAACCCGCTCGGCGCCAACTGGCTGACCATCGTCCTCGGCCTCGGCTTCGTCCTGTCCTTCGGCTACTGGACGACCAACTTCGCCGAGGTGCAGCGCGCCCTGTCCGCGAAGAACCTCTCGGCCGCCCAGCGCACCCCGCTGATCGCCGCGTACCCGAAGATCTTCATCGTCTTCCTGGTGATGATCCCGGGCCTGGTGGCCGCCGCGCTGGTGCCGAACATCGGCACCTCGTCCTCCGGGCTCCAGTACAACGACGCCATCCCCTACCTGATGCAGGAACTGCTGCCCAACGGCGTACTCGGCATCGCGGTGACCGGCCTGCTGGCCGCGTTCATGGCCGGTATGGCGGCCAACGTCTCGTCGTTCAACACGGTGTTCACGAACGACATCTGGGCCAAGTACGTGATCAAGGGCCGGGAGGACGCGTACTACGTCCGCTTCGGCCGGCTGATCACCGCGGTCGGCGTGCTCGCGTCGATCGGCACCGCGTTCCTGGCGTCCTCGTTCTCGAACATCATGAGCTATCTCCAGACGCTGTTCTCCTTCTTCAACGTGCCGATGTTCGTGGTCTTCATCGTGGGCATGTTCTGGAAGCGCGCGTCCGCGAAGTCCGGCTTCTGGGGCCTGCTCGCCGGCACCGTGACCGCGATGGTCAACTACTTCGTGATGTACAAGAAGGACATCATCAGCATCCCCTCCGACCAGGGCGCCAACTTCGTCTCCGCCATCGCGGGCTTCGTCGCCGGTGCCGTCGTCATGGTCGCGGTGTCGCTGTTCACCAAGCCGAAGCCGGCCGACCAGTTGCAGGGACTGGTCTACGGCACCAGGTCCCCCGGGATGACCGAGGCCCCCGCCGCCGGCGACGACGCCTGGTACCGCCGGCCGGCCCTCCTGGGCTGGGGCGCCGTGGTCCTGGCCGCCGCCTGCTACATCCCGTTCTCGTTCTGACGGCCACCGAAGGGAGTCGAGCAACCATGACCGAGCACTCCGGGCAGTCCGGATTCTCCGAGCGGGACCTCCAGCGGGAGGTCACCGAACTGGAACAGAAGTCGGCGACCGCCGCCCGCATCTTCGACCTGCGCCGCATCATCGGCGGCCTGTTCGTCCTCTACGGCGTCATCGTCACGATCGTCGGCATCACCGACTCGCAGTCCGCCATCGACAAGGCGCAGGGCGTCAACATCAACCTGTGGACCGGCATCGGGATGCTGATCCTCGGCCTGTTCTTCCTGGCCTGGCTGAAACTCCGCCCGACCACGCCGCCGGTCCCCGCCGAGACGGAGCAGGGCACCACCGGGCCTGAGTGACGACGCCTCCGGCGGTGGTACGGCCGGGGCTGGTGCGTCCGGGGCTGGTGCGTCCGGGGCTGGTACGTCCGGTGCTGATGCCTCCGGAGGTGACGCCTTGGGTGGGAGCCGCTATAACTCGGACTGCGGCTCCGGGCCATGCCCCGCGTGCGGCCCCTGCCCGGCGTGCGGTGCGTGCGGTGCGTGCGACGTGCCGTCGGGCAGTGGGCCTGCCCGGTCCAGCAGGCCGGTGCGGGCGGCCAGGGCCGCCGCCTCCAGCCGGGAGCCCACGCCCAGTTTCATGAGTACCCGCTGGACGTGCGTCCGGGCGGTCGACGGGGCGATGCCCATCCCGGCGGCGATCAACCGGGTGTCCTCGCCGTCCGCGACCCGGACCAGGACCTCCACCTCGCGTGGGGTGAGCATCTGCAACAGCCGCTGGCCCTCGTCGTCCGGCTGGGCGGCGGGATTCAGCAGCTCACCGAAGGCGCCCTGGAGCAGTTGCGGAGCGACGGCCGCCTCGCCGGTCCTGGCCTTCATGATGGCCCGCTCGACCCCCTCGATCCGCTCGTCGTGCCGCACGTACCCGGACGCACCGGACGCGAACGCCGCGGCGATCCCGCGCGGGGACGGCACCGGACCCAGGACCACCACCGCGACCTGCGGGCGCTCCCGCTTGATCTTCACCACCGGGTCGAAGGTCCCCGGCTCGGCCGGTGCCGCCGTACCCAGCAGGCACACCTCGGGCGCGCGGCTGATCACCAGATCCGCCGCGCCCACGGACGGCGCCGCCGCGGCGAGCACCCGGTGCCCGCGCAGCTTCAGTGCCGAGGCCAGTGCCTCCGCGAGCAGTCGATGGTCGTCGACGACGATGAGCCGCACTCCCATGGAGCAACCCCCCAGTCCCCCCTACGGAGCCCCCACTATGGATGCCCACCGGTCCACATGGACAGAGGGCCCCCCGGCACCTCGTCCTTCATGCCCCCGGAAGCTACACGCTTGTTCGACGTTCCGCTGCCCCTACAGATGAGAAGTGCCCCGGATCGGAGGAATCTCTTGCTTTTCTGGCATCCGACGGTGACGAGCGGGACCGTTCAGCCGCCGGTTCCCGCGCCGAACGCGACCACCAGATACTCCTTGCCGTACGTGGCGGACGCCTTGTGGGCGAACACCGCCGACAGGTACAGGCGGCCCCGCCCGTAGCGGATCTCCGCGTACTCCGGTGACAGCCGGGTCTCCGCGTCACGCACCGCCCGGGTGGCCGGGTTCTCCAGCAGTTCGGTCTCCTTGAAGGAGTTGCCGTCGATGCTGACGATCCGACCGCCCTTGTCGTACGGCGGGCGCTCGTACGCGAGCAGGTTGCCGCCGTCCATGCGCAGCGGGCTGATCGTGTAGCCGTCCCCGGCGTCCGCGCGCTGGCCGGTCTGTTCGCCGGTGGCCAGGTCGAAGGCGACGATCTCGTTGGTCCGGTTGCGCGGACCGCCGCCGTCGTGCTGCTCGGTCGGCACGTACAGCCGGTCGCCGCCGACGACGATCTGCCGGCAGTACTCGATCCGGGCGGCGCCGTCGCAGCGGCCCGCGTAGGAGTCGCCCGGCGCGGAGATCCTGGCGCGCAGCCTGCCGGTCCGGCCGTCGAGGGAGAAGTAGTCGGAGACGCCACTGCCGTCGCCCGCGCTGTCGCCGACGTCGGCGGCCACCACCAGCGGGTCGGTCGAGACGATCGACGCGTACTCGATGCCCGCGGTCATCTGGTACTCGGAGAGCACCTTCCCGGACGTCGGTTCGAGGGTCTGGATGTGCAGCCGGCGGTTGCCGTAGCTGCCGCACTTGCGGACCGAGACCAGGCTGTCGCCGCCGCCGTATCCGGCGTCGTAGCAGGTGTCGGCCGGCCGCGGCTGCCAGAGCAGCTTTCCGGAGGACATGTCGAAGGCGGCGCCGCCGCCGGTGCTGCCCACGGCGACCGTGTTCCGGGCGATGGTGACGTTATCGAAGTTGATCAGCTTGTCGCCGGACTTGACCGTCTTGGTCCAGAGCCTGGTTCCCGCGTCGAGGTCGATCACAGCGACCTGGCTGCACCCCTTGGAGGAGTTCTTCGCCGGCATCCCCGGCTGGAAGACGACCGCGGTCCTGTCGTCCGAGGTGATGTGCTCGGTGACGGAGCACACCGGGCCGGGCAGCCTGACCGTCCACAGCTCGGTGCCCTTCGCGGGGTCGTGGCCGACGATCTCGGCGATGCCGGTCTTGGCGTACACCTTGTCGGTGAGCCAGGAGCCGGAGGTGACGACCGTGTCGTCGGCGGTGGGCAGCGGGACCTGGAAGAGGACCTTGGAGGCGGTGTCCGCGGGCGCCTTCTCCTTGCCGCCGGTGCCCCCGGTGCCGCCGTCCTCGGCGCCCTTGCCGCCGGTGCCGCCGCTGGAACCGGCCGTGTCGTCCTTCTTTCCGGCGTCGTCACCGGACGACTTCGCGTACAGCAGACCGCCGCCGACGATCAGCGCGATGGCGACGACCGCCGACACGATGATGACCAGCGGCGCCCTGGACTTGCGCGGGCCGCCGGGCGATCCGTACTGCGGCTGCGGCTGCGGCTGTGTGGGCACGGCGGACTGGCCCGGGGGGCCGTAACCGGGTTGCTGGGGGTACGCGTTCGGCTGGGGGTACGGGGTGGTCTGGGAGTAGGGACCTGGCTGCGCATACGGGTTGGGCTGGGCGTACGGATTGGGCTGGGCGTACGGATTGGGCTGCCGGCCGGGGTCGCCGGGGCCGGGTGGCTGGGCCGGATAGCCGTAGCCGGGCTGCGGCGGTGTCTGGGGCGGCGGCTGGGGTGGGCCCTGTGGTGCGGGCGGCGGGGATGCCGGTGGCGCGGCCGGTGGCGGCGGAGGTGCCGCGGGCCGCTGGGGCGGGCCGAAACCGCCCTGCTGCGGCGGCTGGTTGGGCGGGGGCGGCGGCTGCGTCATGACGGGTGCACCTCGGAGGAGCGCTCGAATACGGCGGTGTGGGGCGGAGGCGGAGGCGGAGAGGAAGACGGAGACGAAGGCGGAGGCGGAAACCGGGACGGCGAGGGAGACCGGGGCCGGGACGGCGAAACCGGGCTCACTTGCCGAAGGCAAGCATCAGCTTCTCCGGCGCGTCGTCCTTGCCGGTCAACCGGTTGGAGGAGATGTAGAACCGCCCGTCGGCCCAGTCGACGGAACTGTCGAAGAAGCTGCCCTCGATGTTCGCGGTGCCGTGCGGGTTCTGGAGCAGCTTGGTCGTCCGGTGGTCGGTGCCCGCCGTCGGCACGGACACGACCTGCCCGCCCGCGTCGTACGACGGCTCGACGTACGCGACGAGCCGCCCGCCCCCGGCCCTGAGCGGCATCATCGACTCGTCCGCCGGGGACTTGACGCGCCACTTCTCCTTGCCGTCGGCGAGTCCGATCGCGACGATCTCGTTGGGTCCGCCGGCGACGTCGGTGGGCAGATAGAGAGTGTCCGCGTCGGCGGCGACACCCGTGCAGCCCTGGAGGTCGCGCGAGACGATCCCCAGGCCGCACCGCGGGGCGAACTTCTCGTCGACCCCGACCTCCGAGCGGAAGTCGCCGCCGGCGGTGAAGACGGTGATGTTCCAGGCCCGCTCGTCCTCGTTGGTCAGGTAGACGACGAGCGGGTCGAGGGAGTAGACGCGCGCTACCTTCCAGCCCTTCTTGACCGGCCTGGTCCACTTGACCTTGCCGGTGGCCGGGTCGAGTTCCTGAATCTCCTGGTGCTCGTTGCTGCCGGTGGCATCGCAGGAGGCCACCGAGATCAGCCGGCCGGCACCGCCCGCGAACGCGGTCGGGAAGCAGGCGTCGCCGTACCTCGTCCTGTCGTACAGCTTCCGGCCGCTGTCCAGGTCGTACGCCGTACCGGACTGCGAACGACCCACCATCAGCGTCTTGCCGACGAGGGTCAGTTCGACGGAGGCGGTGCTGTCGAACAGCGCGCCGTCGGCGACCTTGCCCTGCCAGCCCTTCGCCCCGGTGTCCAGGTCGATCACCTGGAGCCGGTTGCACTCGGCGCGGTCGCTCGAACCGCTCATGTACGCCACGACGACCTTGTCGTCGGCCGACTTCTGCGGGGTCACCGCGCAGATCTTCTGCGGGAAGGTGATCGGGTCCCAACTGGGCCTGCCGTCGGCCACGTCGTAGCCGAAGACCTGCCGGTACGCGGCCTTCGCCGCGGTCCTGCCGGTGATCCACATGCCGGGGGCGCCGGCGCCGGAGGCGGGCGCGTCGGGCGCCGACTTGTACCAGAGCACCCTGGCCTCGCCGGGCCCCCGGCCCTCGTTGAGGTTCTCCGGGTCCGCGCCGCCGTCACCGCTGCCGTCGCCGGGGTCGACCGGGGCGGCGGGGGCGGAGGCGGAGGCGGAGGGCTTGGCGTCGTCGGACCGCTGGGCCGCGGGCTCGTTCCCGCCGTCGCCGCCGACCGCGTACACCACACCGCCGATGACGAGGAGCGCCGCCACCGCGCCGCCGACGATCAGCGCGGGCTTCCGCCGGGCGGAGCCGACGGGGGGCGGGGTGCCGGGTGCGCCGCCGGGGAACTGCGGCGGCTGGTACGGGTAGCCGTGAGCGGGTTGCTGGGCGTACGGCCCCGGTTGCTGGGCGTACGGTCCCGACTGCTGGATGTACGGCCCCGGCTGCTGGGGGTGTCCGTACGGGCCGCCGGGCTGGGCGTAGGGGCCCGGTTGGGCATAAGGGCCGGGCCGGACATCAGGGCCAGTGTGTCCGTAAGGGCCCGGTTGGGCGTAGGGGCCGGGTTGCGCGTAGGGGCCGGGTTGTGGTGGGGAGCCGGGTTCCGGTTGCTGGTGCGGCGGGGACGGCGGCTGGGCGGGCGGGGTCTGCGGGGCCCCGGGGTCTCCGTCCTGCGGCGGTCGGCCCTGCGGTGGTCCGAAGCCGCCGTGCGGCGGCTGGTCGGGCGGCTGGGTCATCAGCGCTGCTCCCCCTCGTTCACTGACTTTTAGCCACGCCCTGAGGCTCACCATGGGCCCAAGGCCGCTCTCGGGTGGTTCTCAGTCGGCCCTTTCTACCACCAGGATCCGGCCGCCGAAGGAACCCGAGTCGGCGCTGTTCCCAAGGGTGGACCGGCCCGTGATGCCGCCGTTACGAGCCTGCACGCCCCCTGTACGCCCCCTGCACGCGGCGCTCGCGAGGGCCGTGCTCCGGCGCGTACGGCGGCATACGACGGCTCCCGGCCGACCCGCGCGCAACCGGGGAACGCACCGGAACGGACCAGGGAGCGACCAGGGAGCGGACCGGAACGGACCGGGGCGGACCGGGCCGCGGGCAGAGCGGGGAACGGGCCGGAAGGGGCGGGGAAATGAGCCGGGAACCGGCCGGCGTACCGGCCGTGCGCCCGCGTCGCGGTCAGGCGTCCTCGGCGAGTTCCAGCCAGCGCAGCTCCAGTTCCTCGCGTTCCCCCGCCACCCCACGCAACTGCCCGTCGAGTTCGGCCACCTTCGCGAAGTCGGTGGCGTGCTCGGCGAGCTGCGCGTGCAGCTTGGCCTCCTTCTCCGAGATCTTGTCCAACTGGCGCTCGATCCGCTGGAGTTCCTTCTTCGCGGCCCGCTGGTCGGCGGCGCTCCGCTCCGTCGTCACGGGCTTGGGCGCCACGGCGGCGGCCGAGGCGGACTCGGCCTGCGCCATGCTCCGGCGCCGCTCCAGGTACTCGTCGATGCCGCGCGGCAGCATCCGCAGCGTGGCGTCGCCGAGCAGCGCGAACACCCGGTCGGTGGTGCGCTCGACGAAGAACCGGTCGTGCGAGATGACGATCATCGAGCCGGGCCAGCCGTCGAGCACGTCCTCCAGCTGGGTCAGGGTCTCGATGTCCAGGTCGTTGGTGGGCTCGTCGAGGAAGAGGACGTTGGGCTCGTCCATGAGCAGCCGCAGCAGTTGCAGCCGCCGCCGCTCACCGCCCGACAGGTCGCCCACCGGCGTCCACTGCTTCTCCTTGTTGAACCCGAACGTCTCGCACAGCTGCCCCGCGGTCATCTCGCGGCCCTTGCCGAGGTCGACCCGCTCACGCACCTGCTGCACGGCCTCCAGCACCCGCAGGGCGGGGTCGAGTTCGGCGACCTCCTGGGAGAGGTAGGCGAGCTTGACGGTCTTGCCGACGACGACCCGCCCGGCGACCGGCTGCGCCTCCCCCGCGGTGCGCGCCGCGTCGGCCATGGCCCGCAGCAGGGTGGTCTTCCCGGCGCCGTTGACCCCGACCAGGCCGATGCGGTCGCCGGGGCCGAGCTGCCACGTGACGTGCTTGAGCAGCATCTTGGGGCCGGCCTGGACGCTCACGTCCTCCAGGTCGAAGACGGTCCTGCCGAGCCGCGAGGAGGCGAACTTCATCAGTTCGCTGCTGTCCCGGGGCGGCGGCACGTCCTGGATCAGCTCGTTGGCGGCCTCGACCCGGAACCGCGGCTTGGAGGTACGGGCGGGGGCGCCGCGGCGCAGCCAGGCCAGCTCCTTGCGGATCAGGTTCTGCCGCTTGACCTCCTCGGTGGCGGCGATGCGCTCGCGTTCGGCGCGGGCGAAGACGTAGTCGGAGTAGCCGCCCTCGTACTCGTAGACGGTGCCGCGCTGCACGTCCCACATGCGGGTGCAGACCTGGTCCAGGAACCAGCGGTCGTGGGTCACGCAGACCAGCGCCGAACGCCGTTCCTGGAGGTGCCGGGCCAGCCAGGCGATGCCCTCCACGTCGAGGTGGTTGGTGGGCTCGTCGAGGACGAGCAGTTCCTGCTCCTCGATGAGCAGCTTGGCGAGCGCGATCCGGCGCCGCTCGCCACCGGAGAGCGGGCCGATGACGGTGTCCAGGCCGGCCGGGAAGCCCGGCAGGTCGAGGCCGCCGAACAGGCCGGTGAGTACGTCCCTGATCCGGGCGTCGCCCGCCCACTCGTGGTCGGCCTTGTCCCCGATGACCTCGTGGCGCACGGTGGCCGCCGGGTCGAGCGAGTCGTGCTGGGTGAGCACGCCGAGCCGCAGCCCGCCGGAGTGGGTGACCCGCCCGCTGTCGGCCTCCTCCAGCTTCGCGAGCATCCGGACGAGGGTGGTCTTGCCGTCGCCGTTGCGTCCGACGACCCCGATCCGGTCCCCCTCGGACACTCCGAGCGAGACGCCGTCCAGCAGCGCACGCGTGCCGTACACCTTGCTGACGTTCTCGACATTGACCAGGTTGACGGCCATTTCACTCCTGTGCGCGGGGATCGATCAGCCTTCAAGCGTAGGGCCTGCGGGTGCGGGGGCGGGGCGCGCGGGGGTGGTCACTCTTTGTGATGACATGATCGGGAAACGGCCGCTACCGTTGGGGGCAGGCAGCAGAATCCCGTCCATGGGAGGAACCATGACCGCCGAGTCCGTAGAGCACCACGTCCAGTGGCCGGTGCCACCGCAGGACGGCTACACCGTGGACGACCTGTTCACGCTGCCGGATCTCCCGCCGCACACCGAGCTGATCGACGGGAGCCTGATTTTCGTGAGTCCGCAGCGCCGCTTCCACGGCAACATGGTCGACTTGCTCGTCTTCGGCCTGCGCAGCAGCGGTCTGCCCGCTGAGCTGAGGGTCAGCCGGGAGATGACCGTGGTCCTCGACAGGCGCAACGGCCCGGAACCCGATGTGAGCGTGATCCGGGCCGACGCGATCACCGGTCCGGAACAGACGAGCTACCAGGCCGACGTTGTGCTCCTGGCCGTCGAAGTCGTCTCCCCCGATTCCGAGTCCCGTGACCGCACCACCAAGCCGCAGAAGTACGCCGCCGCCGGTATCCAGAACTTCTGGCGGGTCGAGGCGAGCGGGACGAGCGGCAGGCCCGTCGTCCACGTCTACGAACTCGACCCGCTCACCAAGGCGTACGTGCACATGGGCATGCACCGCGACCGCATCAAGGTCGACAAGCCCTACCCCATCGACATCGACCTCACGGCGATCGACGAACTCTGAGCGGGGGAGGACGAACTCCGAGCTGGCGAGGCGCCTGCTCAGATCACCGTCGCCCCGGCCGCCGGCCCCGCCGCCGTACGCACCGTCCGGCACGTCCCGGACGCCCGCAGCACCCCCGCCACCCTCTCCGCCGACCCGGCGTCGCCCGCCAGGAACGCCGTCGTCGGGCCCGACCCGGAGACCAGCGCCGCGAGGGCTCCGGCCGCGCGGCCCGCCGCCAGCGTGTCCGCCAGCTCGGGGAAGAGGGACAGCGCGGCCGGCTGGAGGTCGTTGGAGACGGCGGCGGCCAGCGCCTCCGGATCGCCCTTGGCCAGGGCGTCGAGCAGCGGTTGCGAGGCGACCGGCGCGGGGATGGCACGGCCCTCGGCGAGCCGGTCGAACTCCCGGAAGACCGCCGGAGTCGACAGCCCCCGGTCGGCCATCGCGAACACCCAGTGGAAGGTCCCGCCGACCTCCAGAGCCGTCAGCTTCTCACCGCGCCCGGTGCCGAGGGCCGCCCCGCCGATCAGGCTGAACGGTACGTCACTGCCCAACCCGGCGCAGATGTCGAGGAGTTCGGCACGGGAGGCGCCCGTACCCCACAGCGTGTCGCAGGCCAGCAGCGCGCCCGCCCCGTCCGCGCTGCCGCCCGCCATGCCCCCGGCGACCGGGATGTCCTTGGCGATGTGGAGGTGCACGGCCGCCTCGATGCCGTGGCGTCCGGCGAGGGCCAGGGCGGCGCGGGCCGCGAGGTTGGTGCGGTCGAGCGGGACCTGACCGGCGTCCGGGCCCGCGCAGGTGACCCGCAGTTCGTCCGCGGCGGTCACCGTGACCTCGTCGTAGAGGCCGACCGCGAGGAAGACGTTGGCGAGGTCGTGGAAGCCGTCGGGCCTGGCGGCGCCCACGGCGAGCTGGACGTTGACCTTGGCCGGGACGCGTACCGTCACCGTCTCCGTCGCCGTCTCCGTCATGGGGCGGTCTCCTTGTACTCCGACTGCTGCCGGTGCTGCTGCTGATCCTGGTGTTGCCGGGGCCGGTCCGGTTGGTCGGTGTGCCCGTCACGCACGGCGGGCTCGGCGTGCCCGGCCTGCTCGGCGTGCCCGGCCGGTGTGCCGTGCCCGGCCGGTGTGCCGTGCTCGGCGATCCGGGCGAACTCCTCCACCGTCAGCGACTCGCCGCGCGCCTGCGGCGGGACACCGGCGGCGACCAGCGCCGCCTCGGCCGCGGCGGCCGAGCCCGCCCAGCCGGCCAGCGCCGCCCGCAGCGTCTTCCTGCGTTGCGCGAACGCGGCGTCGACGACCGCGAAGACCTGGGTCCGGGAGGCCGTCGTCCGGACCGGCTCGGCCCGCCGGACCAGCGAGACCAGCCCGCTGTCCACGTTCGGCGCGGGCCAGAACACCGTGCGCCCGATGGCCCCGGCCCGCTTCACCTCGGCGTACCAGTTCGCCTTCACGGACGGCACGCCGTACACCTTGGAGCCGGGCGCGGCGGCCAGCCGGTCCGCGACCTCCGACTGCACCATCACCAGCGTCCGTTCGATGCTGGGGAAGGTTTCGAGCATGTGCAGCAGCACCGGCACGGCCACGTTGTACGGCAGGTTCGCGACCAGCGCCGTCGGGGCCGGGCCGGGCAGTGCGCCGACCGCCATCGCGTCGGAGTGGACCAGCGCGAACCGGTCGGCGCGCTCGGGCATACGGGCCGCGATCGTCGCGGGCAGGGCGGCGGCCAGCACGTCGTCGATCTCGACGGCGGTGACCCGGCCGACCGCCTCCAGCAGGGCGAGGGTGAGGGAGCCGAGCCCCGGACCGACCTCGACGACCACGTCGTCGGGGCGGACCCCGGCGGTGCGGACGATCCGGCGGACCGTGTTCGCGTCGATCACGAAGTTCTGGCCGCGCTGCTTGGTCGGGCGCACGCCCAGCGCTGCCGCCAGCTCACGGATGTCGGCCGGGCCGAGGAGGGCGTCGGGGAGGGGGCTGCTCACGGCACAAGGGTACGGGGCGACCGCCACCGCCTCGGCCCACGGCCCGGGGAGACCCGAGAGCCACGGACCACGACGGGCCACCGGCCGGGTGGATCCATGGACCACGACGGGCCACCGGCCGGATGGGTCCACGGACCACGACGGGCCACCGGCCGGGTGCTCAGCTGTGCAAGCGCATCCCGCAGTGCGGCCAAGGGCTCGATCCGTGCCGTAGGTACAGCTTCTTCGCCCGGTAGGTCTGCTCCGCCGGTGAGGCGTCCTGCGGGCGTCCCTTGCCGCCGAGGCCGTGCCAGGTGCGGGTGTCGAACTGGTAGAGGCCGCCGTACGTCCCCGAGGGGTCCACGGCCGTGGGGCGACCACCTGACTCGCAGGCCGCGAGGCCCTGCCAGTTCAGGCCCTCGGCGCCCTCGACGGAGGGCGGCGGCGGCTTGACGCCCACCCGTACGAGCTGGGTGCGCGGTTCGCGGACCACCTCGGCCCGCTCCCGGCGGGGCTTCTGCCGCACCCCGTTGACGGTCCGCATGAGGTACGTGACGCGTCGCACACCGGGCTGCCCGGCGCTGTCGACCACCTCGATGCCCCGGAACAGCGAGGGGTCCTCCGTCCGGCTCACCTGGAACGGGATCAGTTCCTCGCGGACCTCCTTGGCGCCGGTCACCCGCAGCACGGTCACCGTCTGGCCGTCCCGCGGGAAACTGCCGAGCGGCACGGACGTGGTGTCCTGACCCCGCAGGGTGACGCCGGCTCCCTGGACCGCCTCGCGGACGGTCGCCGCGTTGGTGCGGACGACGCGGGCACGGCCGTCCGCGATGACCGTCACCGCGCGTTCGGTGCGTACGTCGAGGGTGAGACCGGAGCGGCCGATGGGCCGGGAGCCCGGCACCGACAGGTACGCGCCCTCCGCACGCACCCCGAGCCGGCCGAGCATGCCCTCCACCGTGCGGGCCGTCGTCCACACCTCGTGCCGTCGGCCGTCGAGCGTGAGCCGCACGGGACGTCCGTGGTCCACGGTGACCTGGTCGCCGCTTTCCAGCTCGGCGTCCCGGCCGGGCGTGACCCGGTCGTGCGCGCCCACCGGCAGGTCCTCCTCGGCGAGCAGTTCGCGCACGTCGTCGGCGAAGGTGTGCAGGGTGCGCGCCTTGCCGTCGACGCTCAGTTCGACCGCCTTGTCCTTCGCGACGAACGCGGTGGTGCCACCGGCGAGGAACGCGACGACCAGCGCCTGCGGCACCAGTCGGCGCATGGCGGACTCCGAGCGCCGGGCGTTGCGCTCCCGCCGCCGGCGCGCGGCGCGCCGGTCCGACCGGGGGCGCAGACCGGACTCGCGCAGACCCGGCTCACGCAGACCGGACTCGCGCAGACCCGGCTCACGCAGTCCCTGACCGAGCCGGGACTCGCCGGAAGCCTGCCGGGGCAGCAGCCGCTGTTCGTAGGCGGGCCGGTAGGTGTCGCGGTACCCCCCGCCCATGACGGGCGTCTCCCACATGTCGTAGCCCGCCGTCGGGTCCGGGCCCGTGCCGTACCCCGCCGTCGGGGCCGGTCCGGGGCCGGGAATGTACGTTCCGTACGGCCCGTACATCCCATCAGTCCCGTACGTCTCGTACTGCGGATTGCTCACACCGACACGCTCCAGAGGGCCAGAAGGGTGCAAAAGGCCCCCAGAACCTAGCGGAGCACCCGTCATCCTCCAAAACGACACAACAGCAGACAGTTGGGAAAAGTCGTCTCGCGACCGCCCGGGATCAGTAGGCGAAGGCGCGGGCGGTGTTCGCCCCCAGGGCCGTCGCCAGCGCGTCCTCGTCGATGCCGCGCACGGCGGCCATGGCGCGCACCGTCACCGGAACCAGATACGGCGCATTGGGCCGTCCGCGGTACGGCGCCGGGGTCAGGAACGGCGCGTCCGTCTCCACCAGGACCAGTTCCAGCGGGGCGGCGGCGAGGGCGTCGCGCAGGTTCTGGGCGTTCTTGAAGGTGACGTTGCCGGCGAAGGACATGAAGTAGCCCTCGCGGGCGCACACTTCGGCCATCGCGGCGTCGCCCGAGTAGCAGTGGAAGACGGTGCGCTCGGGGGCGCCCTCCTCCTTGAGGACGCGCAGCACGTCGGCGTGCGCGTCCCGGTCGTGGATGACCAGCGTCTTGCCGTGCCGCTTGGCGATCTCGATGTGGGCCCGGAAGGACCTCTCCTGGGCCGCCATGCCCTCGGGCCCGGTGCGGAAGTGGTCGAGTCCGGTCTCCCCGACGCCCTTCACCTCGGGCAGTCCGGCCAGCCGGTCGATCTCGGCGAGCGCCTCGTCCAGGGCGGCGTCCCCGCCGGGCACGCGCGCGCCCTGCCGGGACCAGCCGTCGGGGTCACCGTGGACGATCCGCGGCGCCTCGTTGGGGTGCAGGGCGACGGTCGCGTGGACGCGGTCGTGGGCCGCCGCGGTCGCCGCGGCCCACTGGGAGCCCTTGATGTCGCAGCCGACCTGGACGACGGTCGTCACCCCCACCGACGCGGCCTTGGCGAGCCCCTCCTCGACGGTGCCGGACTGCATGTCGAGATGCGTGTGGGAATCGGCGACCGGCACCCGGAGGGGTTCCGGGAGCGGGGGCGCCGCGTTCTTGTCGGCGGTGTCGGCGTTCGAAGACATGTCCTGATCCTACGGACGCGGCCCACCGCGCCGACCGGCGAGCGGGACGGCCCACCGCGCACGGGAACGGGACGGCCCGCCTCGGGCGGGCGGCGGGCGCCAGGTCAGCCCGCCGCGCACGGGAAACGGTGTCGCCCGCCGCGCACGGGAACCGAGTCGCCCGCCGCGCACGGGTGCCGGGCCGGTCCGCCCCGGCCAGGAACCCTGCCGGCCCGCCCGCCTCCGCGGCGGATCCGGGTCAGCCCGCCTTGCGCTGGAACGGGTGGAGGAGATCGGCCAGGTGCCAGTGGCGGTGCGCCGGCTCCCGGTCGGCCGCCAGCGGCGCCGTCGGCACCTGCGGGACCTCGACGGGTCCGGCCGGCGGCGTGCGGTGCGCGTTCCCGTACGCCGCCGCGCCGCGCACCGACGCGACCTGCCCGGCCCGCATGATCCGCACCACCTGTCCGTCGCAGTTCTGGCACGCGGGCCGGCTCAGGGGCGACGGAACGATCCGCCCGTTCGTCACGTATATGACGAACTGGGCACCGCCGGCATCCGTGTGGTGCTCTATCTCGTACGACTGCTCCCAGCCGTGCCCGCAGCGCATGCAGGCGAAGGAATACGACTCGTGAACGACGGCTGTGGCCGCACCGCGGAGGCCGGTCTGCCCTGCGATCTCACTCATGCCAGCTGCTCCTCTTGTCCGCTGGACAAGCGCCCCCTGCGTACGGGACTCCCCCCGGAATCCCAACGGGGACGGGGGACGGGTCCGCCCCCTCGACCCAGTGGACTCCCGTGCCGGAGCGAATGCACCGGGGCCTGTCGAGTGTTGGAGCCGATTTGGACTTCCCTTGCCCTGGCGGTCCCGGCGGGCGGGCGCGGGCTTTGCCTTGCACGAGCCCCCTTTGCCCACCCATGGGGCCACGCGCCCCGCAAGGGGCGCGGGGAATTGGGGGTCCCCCCTGTTCGAGCGAAGCCGAGATCTTGGGGGAGCGCCGAGCCACAACCCACCCGCACCCGACCGACCTCCGCCCCACTCCCCACCCGACGCCTCCCACCGGCGCCCCCAGTCCCCCGCCAAACCCAGCGGAGCGCTACCGCTTAGCCGCCACCACCGCGTCGAACACCTCCCGCTTGGGCACACCCGCCTCGACCGCCACCGCCGCGATCGCCTCCTTGCGCCGCTCCCCCGCCTCCTCCCGCGCCCGGACCCGGCGCACGAGTTCGTCTGCGCCGAGATCCTCGGGGCCGGGTTCCGGGGCGCCCTCGACGACGACGGTGATCTCGCCCCGTACCCCCTCGGCCGCCCACGCGGCCAGCTCGGCGAGCGGGCCGCGCCGTACCTCCTCGTACGTCTTGGTCAGCTCCCGGCAGACCGCGGCCCGCCGCTCGCCGCCGAACACCTCGGCCATCGCGGCGAGGGTGGCGTCGAGGCGGTGCGGCGCCTCGAAGTACACCAGGGTGCGCCGCTCCGCCGCGGCCTCCCGCAGCCGTGACAGCCGCTCGCCCGCCTTGCGCGGCAGGAACCCCTCGAAGCAGAACCGGTCGACGGGCAGCCCGGACAGCGCGAGCGCGGTGAGCACGGCGGACGGCCCGGGGACCGCGGTGACCCGGATGTCCCGCTCGACGGACGCGGCGACCAGCCGGTATCCGGGGTCGGAGACCGACGGCATCCCGGCGTCCGTGACCAGCAGCACCCGCGCGCCGCCCAGCAGCTCCGCGACCAGCTCGGGCGTGCGGGCCGACTCGTTGCCCTCGAAGTAGGAGACGACGCGCCCCTTGGGGGTGACGCCCAGCGCCTGGGTCAGCCGGCGCAGCCGCCGGGTGTCCTCGGCGGCCACGACGTCCGCGTCCGCCAGTTCCGTCGCGAGCCGCGGCGGGGCGTCCGCGACGTCGCCGATGGGGGTGCCAGCCAAGACAAGGGTTCCAGTCACCCGACCATCCTCCCAGGGGCGGTCGGAGGCAGGCTCGTCCGGATCGGTACCGCCCAGGCGCGGGACTCACACAGAAGGGTTCCCTACGATGGCGCGGTGACCAGTACCGCGTCCTCCATGGACACCCGGCAGGGCCAGGCCCCGCACGACCAGCGGCCGTCGTGGCTGCGGCGACTGCGCCACTTCGGCTATCGGACGGACCCGGCCGGGACCGACCACGGCCTCGGCGACGTCCGCGACCGCCTGGTGCCGCCGTTCGCCGAGCCCAGCCCGCGCCTGTGGCACGCCCTGGGGATGCCGCCGGCCCTGGCCGAGCGCGTCACCCGCTGGTCGGGCTGGATCGGCCCGCTGCTGGTGACGCTGATGGCGGGCCTCATGCGGTTCTGGCACCTGGGCAGCCCGAAGGCGGTGATATTCGACGAGACGTACTACGCCAAGGACGCCTGGGCGCTCGTCCACCGCGGTTTCGAGGTCAACTGGGACAAGAGCGCCAACGACCAGATCCTCCAGTCGGGCGGGCATCTGGGCATCCCCGCGGACGCGGCGTACGTCGTGCACCCGCCGGTCGGCAAGTACGTCATCGGGCTCGGCGAGCTGATCTTCGGCTTCAACCCGTTCGGCTGGCGGTTCATGACCGCGCTGCTCGGCACGCTCAGTGTGCTGCTGCTGTGCCGCATCGGCCGGCGGATCTTCCGCTCGACCTTCCTCGGCTGTCTGGCGGGCGCGCTGATGGCGGTGGACGGCCTGCACTTCGTGATGAGCCGCACCTCGCTGCTGGACGGCGTGCTGATGTTCTTCGTCCTCGCGGCCTTCGGCTGCCTGGTCGTGGACCGGGACCGGACACGGGCGAGACTCGCGGCGGCGCTGCCCGCCGACGCCGACGGCCGCGTCCGCCCGGACGCGCACACCGGCGACACGCTGCGCCTGGGCCTGCGCCCCTGGCGCTGGGCGGCCGGCGTGCTGCTCGGACTCGCCTTCGGCACCAAGTGGAACGGCCTCTACGTCCTGGCCGCGTTCTGTGTGCTGGCGCTGCTGTGGGACGTGGGCGCGCGGAAGGTGGCCGGGGCCCGCAGCCCCTACGTGGCGGTCCTCAAGTACGACACCGGCCTCACGTTCCTGGCCACGGTTCCGGTGGCGATCGGCGTGTACGTGCTCTCCTGGCTCGGCTGGATCCTCTCCCCCTCGAACGGCTCGGGCGGCTACTTCCGCGACTGGGCGGCGACCGCCGGCAAGGGCGGCCACTGGACCTTCCTGCCGGACTGGGCGCGCAGCCTGTGGCACTACGAGTTCGAGGTGTACGAGTTCCACGTCAACCTGTCGTCCCCGCACACCTACCAGTCCAACCCGTGGAGCTGGCTGGTGCTGGGCCGCCCGGTCTCGTACTTCTACGAGTCGCCGTCCCCCGGTACGGACGGCTGCCCGGCCGACGCGGGCGGGAAGTGCGCCCGCGAGGTCCTGGCGCTCGGCACCCCGCTGCTGTGGTGGGCGGCCTGCTTCGCCGTCCTGTACGTCCTGTGGCGCTGGCTGTTCCGCCGCGACTGGCGCGCGGGCGCCATCGCGTGCGGCATCGCCGCCGGCTACCTGCCCTGGTTCATGTACCAGGAGCGCACGATCTTCCTCTTCTACGCGGTCGTCTTCGTGCCGTTCCTGTGCCTGGCGGTGGCCATGATGATCGGCGCGATCATCGGCCCACCGGGCTCCAGCGACACCCGCCGCCTGTTCGGCGCGTCGAGCGCGGGCATCCTGGTCCTGCTGATCGCCTGGAACTTCATCTACTTCTGGCCGCTGTACACGGGGACGGCGATCCCGATAGACGAGTGGCGGTCGCGGATGTGGCTGGATACGTGGGTCTAGCTGGGCGTACGTAGCGTGGGGGCGTGGCCGACGGCCGCGCCCCCACGGTCGTTGTCGGACGTCAGTGATCGCCGCCGGTCCCCGCCGGTCCCTGTCGGACGGCCGCAGAAGCCCGAAGAAGCCCACGGACAGCCCGAAAACGCCCGGCAGGGGCATCGCTCCGCACGCGAGGCCGCCCTCACCCTCTGGTGAACCGGCAGGCCGACGCCTACGTTTCCTCCTGGCAACGGAAGTCACCGGAAGGAGCTCCCATGGATGGCGAAGGCACGACAAGACCAAGTGGGGCAGCGGCAGGCGACGTTCACGAGCGAAGCCAACAGCCGACGCCCAACACCTCAGATCCTCTTCCTCAGCAGCCCGGTACGGCATCGCCGTTGAGCCCCACGGGGATGGCGCTGATGAACGACCCGAATTCCTTCATGAATCCCCGACAGGTCCCCGTGCCTGGAGGCACTCGGCGGGACAGTCCGATGCCCTCGGAATCCCCGGACGTCAGGATCGTGACCGACCCGCAAGCCAGTCAGAATCCTCGATCGGTCCCCGCACTTGGAGAAGATCGGCCGGACAGTCCGACGCTCTGGGACTCCCCGAAGATAAACACCGAGACCGGCCCTCAAGCGCCCGCCGAGCCGACCACCGCTCAGACGGCCGAGCCGACCACCGCTCAGACGTCTGAGAAGAGTTCGTACTTCCACCACAACTCCAGATCCGGCAAATCACGCCTCATGGAACAGATCGGGCATTACACCAAGAAGCTGCTCGCACAAACGCAGACGGCGGAAGGGTCCAGGAAAGCCGCCAGACAGCAGGCTGCTCCCGGTACGCGCTGGACGGGCAGGAACGCCGCGCAGCAGAATCAGCAGAAACGGTCGAAGTGATCCCCTGCCTTGTGGCCGGACGGTTCACCGGCACGAGGCTTGCGCGGGGCGGTGTGCGATCACTGTTCGGACACCATCCGACAACATCTCCCACATCAGTGGCCTGCCGCACCTAGAGTACGTGGGTCATGCACGGGGGCACGGGGAGGGGTGCGCGGTATGCGCAAGGGGGCCAAGATAGGCATCGTCGGTGGCGTGTGCGCCGTGCTGGTGGGCGGTGCCGGTTACGGGACGTACAACTTCGTCTCCGCGCTGAATGGCGGCGGGTCGGGCAGCGGTTCCGAGGCCGTGCGCACCGGCCCGCCCGACGCCGCCGAGGTCCGGGAGACCACACAGAAGTTCTTCGCCGCCTGGGAGCGGGGCGACGCGGCGGCGGCGGCCTCGTACACGAACGACGCCGGTACCGCCGGGCCGCTGCTGACGGCGTACGCGCAGGGCGCGGACATCACCAAGGTGCACATCACGCCCGGGACGGCGACCGGTGCCACGGTGCCCTTCACGGTCAAGGCGACGGTGGCCTACGGCGGGAAGTCCGCGCCGCTCGACTACAAGAGCGAGTTGACGGTCGTCCGCGGCCGGACCACGCACCGCCCGCTGGTCGACTGGCGGCCCTCCGTCGTCCACCCCGACCTGAAGGCCGGCGACACGCTCGTGACCGAGGAGTCCGCGAGCCCGCCGATCGACGCCGTGGACCGGAACGGGAAGGTACTGGCGAAGGACGCGTACCCGTCCCTGGGTCCCCTCCTGGACGTACTGCGCGAGAAGTACGGCGCGAAGGCGGGCGGCAGCCCCGGAGTGGAGCTGATGATCCGGCACCAGGACGGCGGTGCCGCCGACACCACGCTGCTCACCCTCGCCAAGGGCAAGCCGGGCCGGCTGCAAACGACGCTGAGCGCGGGTGTCCAGGCCGCGGCGGAGAAGGCGGTGCGCACCTACGACGAGTCGTCGGTGGTGGCGGTGCAGCCGTCCACCGGTGAGGTGCTGGCGGTCGCCAACCACCGCGCGGACGGCTTCAACGCGGCCTTCCTCGGCCAGTTGGCCCCCGGCTCCACCATGAAGATCATCACCGCGGCCACGCTCATCGACAACGGCATCACCACCGCGAACGGGCCCGCGCCGTGCACCCCGGACGCGATGTGGGAGGGCCAGACCTTCCACAACCTGAAGGACCTGGCCCCGAACCTGAACGCGACGCTCTCCGAGAGCTTCGCCCGCTCCTGCAACACGGCCTTCATCAAGTACACGGACGACCTGAAGACGGACTCGCTCACCCGGGAGGCCGAGGACCGCTTCGGCCTCGGCCGGGACAACTGGCAGACCGGCATCCCGTCCTTCGACGGCTCGGTGCCCGCCACCGAGGGCCCGGACAAGGCGGCCGCCCTCATCGGGCAGGGCCAGGTCCAGATGAGCCCGCTGAACATGGCGTCGGTGACGGCGACCGCGATGACGGGCGCCTTCCACCAGCCGGTGATCGTGCCGCTCTCTCTCGACGGCCGCGAGGCCGCGCGGGCGCGCGGGCTGTCCGCGGGCACCGTCCAGCAGTTGCGGGCGATGATGAACCGCACCGCGACCAGCGGCACCGCGTCCGGTGTGATGGCCGGCCTCGGTGGCAGCATCGGCGCGAAGACCGGTTCCGCGGAGGTCGACGGGCAGTCCAAGTCCAACAGTTGGTTCACCGGTTACCGCAACGACGTCGCGGCGGCGGCGATGGCCCAGGACGCCGGCCACGGCGTCGACGCGGCCGGGCCGATTGTCGCAGCTGTGCTACGGGCGGGTGGCTGAAGTCACCCGTACAGGACGGGACTCTAGGGTGGTTTCCGTCGTTTGCCATCGTTGAGGAGCACGAGGGCGACGAGGGCGACGGGGCCCTGGAGATTTCGCGGAGGAACTGAGGCAGTGGGCAAGAGAAGGCGCGTCGCCGAGCGACGGAAGGCCGGACCGGTCGTGCTCGGCGGCATGGCCGCCGTGGTCGTCATCGGCGCCGGGGTCGGCGGCTACGCGCTCTACGGGGGCGGCGCCGCGGCCGACGACGGCGACCGGGCGGCATCGGCGGCGGACCACAAGGCGGTGAAGACCGGCCCGCTGACCGCCACCGAGGTGCGGACCGCCGCCACCCGCTTCCTGACCGCCTGGCAGCAGGGCCGGGCCCCGCAGGCGGGCGCCGCCACGGACGACGCGAGCGCCGCCACCGCGCTGCTCACCGGCTACACGAAGGACGCCCACCTCAAGGACGTCAAGATCACCCCCGGCACCGCGGCCGGCGCCAAGGTGCCCTTCTCCGTGCGGGCCACGGTCTCCTATCAGGGAATCAGCAAGCCGCTGGCGTACGACAGCGCGCTCACCGTGGTGCGCGCCGAGTCCGACGGCATGCCGCTGGTCGGCTGGCACGCCGCCGTCCTGCACCCCGATCTGGCGGACGGCGACAAGCTGGTCACCGGTGCGTCCGGCACGCCGCCGGTGACGGCGCTCGACCGCAACGGCGGGAAGCTGACCACGGCCGCGTACCCGTCGCTGGGCACGGTGCTGGACGGGCTGCGCGAGAAGTACGGCAAGCTGGCGGGCGGCAAGGCCGGCGTGGAGCTGCGGGTGGTGCGCGGCGATGCCTCGAAGAAGGCCAAGCTGTCCGACAAGACGCTGCTGGAGCTGAGCCAGGGCACGCCGGGCACGGTGAAGACGACGTTGAGCCCCGGCCTTCAGGATCTCGCCGAACGGCAGGTCGCCAAGTCGGACCACGCCTCGGTCGTGGTGATGCGCCCCTCGACCGGTGAGATCCTCGCGGTGGCCAACACCAGCCACGGCTTCAACGCGGCCCTCCAGGGCTCGCTGGCCCCGGGCTCCACGATGAAGGTCATCACGTCGTCGCTGCTCATCGAGAAGGGCCTGGCCGCCGCGGACAAGCCGCACCCCTGCCCGAAGACGTTCACCTACGGCGGCTGGAAGTTCCACAACGACGACGACTTCGAGATCAAGGGCGGCACGTTCAAGGCGAGTTTCGCGCGCTCCTGCAACACGGCCTTCATCAGCCAGGCCGGGAAGCTGAAGAACGACGACCTGACCAAGCAGGCCGAGCAGGTCTTCGGCCTGTCCATGAACAACTGGGCGATCGGTGTCCCGACCTTCGACGGCTCGGTGCCGGTGCAGTCGGCGGCCCAGATGGCGGCCTCGCTGATCGGGCAGGGCGGGGTGCGCATGAACCCGCTCAACATGGCGTCGGTGGCCGCGACGGTGCAGGCGGGCAGCTTCCACCAGCCGTATCTGGTCTCCCCGTCCGTGGACGACCGCAAGCTGGCCACCGCCTCCCGCACGATGTCCGCGGGCACCCTCTCCCAGCTGCGCGAGCTGATGCAGTACACCGCCGCGTACGGCACGGCGGCGCAGGCGATGTCCGGTCTCGGCCCCGATTACGGCGCCAAGACGGGCTCCGCGGAGGTGGACGGACAGAAGAAGCCCAACGGCTGGTTCACCGCGTACCGCGGGGATCTGGCGGCGGCTGGCGTCGTCCAGTCGGGTGGCCACGGCGGTGACACGGCGGGCCCGATCGTGGCGGCCCTGCTGCGGGCGGGCGGCTGAGCGGGCGCGCGTGCGGTCGGCCGCGGCGGGCCGCCGAGGGGGCGGTGACCGCCCCCGGGCGACGCCGCGGCCGGGTGCTCACCGCGGCCGGGTGCTCACCGCGCCACGGGCGCGGCAGCCATGTACGTACGACGCAGGAACCGCAGCAGGGCCTTCGTCTCGAACTGGACCACCGAGACGCCGCCCGCGGAGTGGAACTCCACCACGGCCTGGACCCGGCCGCACGGCCACACCCGGACGTCACCGCTCTCGACGGGCGCCCGCAGGCCCTGTTCGAGCAGGGTGCGCGGGAGCGTCCAGTCGTGCGGTCCGGGCAGCGGTCCCGGCAGGCCGACGCGCACCGACCGCGGGTCGGTCTCGGGGTCGTAGCGCAGGACGACGGGTACGGACGCGGGGTCGGCGCGAGGGTCCTCGTCCGTGACGATATGGGCTCGTGCGTACTGTTCGACTACAGACATCGGACGGCCCCTAACGCTGCGTCACCTATACGGAAACTGGGCATCGGTGTCTTCCACTCTCCTTCTCAATGTCGCATATTTCCACGATTGTGCTCATTGGGAGGTGGTCGATCTCACCTGTGCAAAAAACGACAACCTCGCTCTTGCAATCCGTTCGCAACAAGCCCCTAAAATCGGGCTGTGCATGTACCTGACGGATTCATCGACGCCCCTACCTCCGCCGTCACCGGAGTGATCGCCGCCGGCGCCATCGCCGTGAGCCTGCGCGGCGCGCGGCACGAGCTGGAAGAGAAGACCGCGCCGCTGGCCGGTCTCGTGGCGGCGTTCATCTTCGCGGTGCAGATGCTGAACTTCCCGGTCGCCGCCGGGACCAGCGGCCACCTGCTGGGCGGCGCGCTCGCCGCGATCCTCGTCGGCCCCTTCACCGGAGTGCTCTGTGTGTCCGTGGTCCTGCTGATGCAGGGCATCCTGTTCGCCGACGGCGGTCTGACCGCGCTGGGCGTGAACATCACCGACATGGCGGTCGTGACCACCGTGGTGTCGTACGCCCTCTTCCGCGGCCTGCTCACGGTGCTCCCGCGGAGCAGGCGGTCGGTCACCGCGGCCTCCTTCGTCGCCGCGCTGCTGTCGGTGCCCGCCGCCGCCGTCGCCTTCACGCTGATCTACGCGATCGGCGGCACCACCGACGTGGCCATCGGCAAGGTCGCCACCGCGATGATCGGCGTCCATGTGCTGATCGGCATCGGCGAGGCCGCGATCACCGCGCTCACCGTCGGCGCCGTCATCGCCGTACGGCCGGACCTGGTGCACGGCGCCCGCGGCCTGCGGCAGGAGCTGAAGCTGCGGGTGGACGGGGAACTGGTCGACGCCCCGGCCGCGCCCGCGCCGGCCGCCGCCAGGACCTCGCGCCGCGCCCTGTGGATCACCGGGCTCGTCGCCTCCCTCGTCCTCGCCGGGTTCGTCAGCTTCTACGCCTCCGCCGACCCAGACGGCCTGGAGAAGGTCGCCCACGACCACGGGATCGACCAGAAGGCCGAGGAGCACGCCTCGGCCGACTCGCCGCTCGCCGACTACGGCGTCAAGGACGTCTCCGACGCCCGCCTCTCCGGCGGACTCGCGGGGGTGATCGGCGTCGGCGTCACGGTCGTCGCGGGCAGCGCGGTGTTCTGGGCGCTGCGCAGGCGCCGCACCCAGGAGGTCTCCCCCGCGGGCACGGACCTCTGACATGGGGGCCGGACACTCCCACCGGCTGTACCGGCACGGACACTCACCCGTGCACGCGCTGCCGCCGCACACCAAACTCGCCGCCGCCTTCACCTTCGTCGTCGTCGTGGTCTCCACGCCGCGGGAGGCCGTGTGGGCCTTCGGGGCGTACGCGGTGCTGCTCGCGGGCGTGGCCTGTCACGCCCGGGTACCCGCCGGTTTCCTGTTCAAGCGCCTGCTGATCGAAGTGCCGTTCGTGGCGTTCGCGGTGCTCATGCCGTTCGTGGCGCAGGGCGAACGGGTCGACGTCCTCGGCCTGTCGCTGAGCGTCAACGGCCTGTGGGGCGCCTGGAACGTCCTCGCCAAGGGCACCCTCGGCGTCGCCGCCTCGGTGCTGCTGGCCGCCACCACCGAACTGCGCGCACTCCTGCTCGGACTCCAGCGGCTGAAGCTGCCGCCCCTGCTGGTGCAGATCGCGTCGTTCATGATCCGCTACGGCGATGTCATCGCCGACGAGATGCGCCGCATGCGGATCGCCCGCGAGTCGCGGGGCTTCGAGGCGCGCGGGGTGCGCCACTGGGGCGTGCTCGCCAAGTCCGCCGGCGCGCTGTTCATCCGCACCTACGAGCGCGGCGAACGCGTCCACCTCGCCATGGTGAGCCGCGGCTACGCCGGTTCCATGCCGGTCATCGACGAGGTGACCGCGTCCCGGGCCCAGTGGTCGCACGCCCTGGCCCTCCCCGTCGCCGCCCTCGTCGTCTGTCTGCTGGGATGGACCCTGTGAGCATGGACCCTGCGAGCATCGACTCGATCCCCGTGTCCCTGGCGGTCTCCGGCCTCGCCTTCGCCTACCCCGACGGCCACCAGGCCCTGTTCGGCGTGGACTTCCGCATCGACCGCGGCGAACGGGTCGCGCTGCTCGGTCCGAACGGCGCCGGCAAGACCACCCTCGTCCTGCACCTCAACGGCATCCTGAGCGGCGGGACCGGGACGGTGACCGTGGCCGGGCTGCCGGTCGGCCGCGCGCACATGGCCGAGATCCGGCAGAAGGTCGGCATCGTCTTCCAGGACCCGGACGACCAGTTGTTCATGCCGACCGTGCGGGAGGACGTGGCGTTCGGGCCGGCCGCCGCCGGGGTGCGGGGGGAGGCGCTGGCGGAGCGGGTGCGCACGGCCCTGGAGCGGGTGGGCATGCAGGACTTCGCGGACCGGCCGCCGCACCACCTCTCGTTCGGCCAGCGGCGCCGGGTGGCCGTCGCGACCGTGCTGGCGATGGAGCCGGAGATCCTGGTCCTGGACGAACCCTCCTCCAACCTCGACCCGGCCTCCCGCCGGGAACTGGCCGACATCCTGCGCACCCTGGACGTCACCGTCCTGATGGTCACGCACGACCTGCCCTACGCGCTGGAGCTGTGCCCGCGCGCGCTGGTCCTCAGCGACGGTGTGATCGCGGCGGACGGGCCGACCGGCGACCTGCTGTCCGACGACGCGCTGATGCGGGCCCACCGCCTGGAACTGCCCTTCGGCTTCGACCCGCGATCGGTGAACGGGCGCTCCGCCCGGCTGTGACGGGCCCGCCGCCGGCCCACGGCAACGTCGATGTAACGATCCCCCTCGGCCCGCGAAACGAAGGAATCGCAGGCTGACAGCGGGTGTTCCACCCACTGTCGAAGGCAAGCCGAAGGGAAGTACGGGCGTGGACGGCGGCAACGGCACGGACGTCGGCGCAACAACGGACGTCGGCGCAACAGACGTCGGCGCAACAGACGTCAGCGGCACCGTGGCCGAGGGCTTCGAGCCGGTCAGGGAGGCGTTCCAGCGGAACTTCGACCGGCTGGGCGACCGGGGCGCGGCGGTGGCCGTGTACCGGGACGGGCACCGGGTCGTGGACCTGTGGGGCGGCGCCAGGGACGTGGACGGCGGGGAGGGCTCGGCGCCCTGGGAGCGCGGCACCGCGCAGATCGTGCGCTCCGCGACGAAGGGCGTCGCCGCGGCCGTACTGCTCCTCCTCCACCAGCGCGGCGAGCTGGACCTGGACGCCCCGGTGGGCGCGTACTGGCCCGAGTTCAAGGCCGCCGGCAAGGAACGGACCCTGGTGCGGCACCTGCTCGCGCACCGCGCCGGCGTCCCGGTGCTCGACCGGCCGCTCACCCCGCGGGAGGCGGCCGATCCCGAGACCGGCGCGGCGGCCGTCGCGGCCCAGGCGCCGGTGTGGGAGCCGGGCACGGACCACGGCTACCACGCGCAGACCTACGGCTGGCTCACCGGCGAACTGGTACGGCGCGTCACGGGCCGGCCGATCGGCGCGTGGCTGGCCGCCGAGATCGCCGGGCCGGTCGGCGCGGACCTGTGGCTCGGGCTGCCGGACGTGCAGGCGGCGCGCGTGGGCCGGGTCGGCCCCGTCGAGGCCCCCGAGACGGCCGGTGGACTGCGGACCCGGCCGAGGCGGTCCGTCGCCGCGGCCTACGCCGACTCCGGCTCGCTGACCCGACGCGCCTTCGCCGCGATCACCCCGCTGCCCGACGAGAACGCCCCCGCTTACCGGGCCGCCGCCCTGCCCGCCTCCAACGGCATCGCCACCGCCGACGGACTGGCCCGCTGCTACGCGTCGCTGATCGGCGAAGTGGACGGCGGCCGACGGCTGTTCACCCCGCGCACCATGGAGCTGGCCCGCGGGGAGCGGTCCGCCGGGCCCGACCGCGTCCTGGTCGTGAACACCCGGTTCGGCCTCGGCTACATGCTGCACGGCACGGCCTCGCCGCTGCTGTCCCCCGCGTCCTTCGGGCACCCGGGCCGGGGCGGGGCGCTGGGCTTCGCCGACCCGGAGTCGGGCATCGCCTTCGGCTACGTGACCAACGGCTTCCGGCAGAGCGTGACGGCCGATCCCCGGGCGCAGGCCCTGGTGGCGGCGGTACGGGTGGCTCTCACGCGGACGTGAGCGCTCCGTCGGGCGGGTGGGGGTGCGCTGTGCGCCGTCGTGCCGGGGCGGGGTGTGCGTCCGCGGGAGCGTGGGGGTGACGTCGCGGTGGGGTGGGCGCACCCTGGAATCAGGGATTCCGGAGGTGGTCGTCATGATGCACACCACAGTGGGTTGGCATGTCGAGATGGAGTTCGAGGAGGACGATCAGCACACGCGGGCGGTGGCGCTGGTGCGGCTGCCCGACGGCACGGAGATCCGGGGGCACGGCCGGGCGAGCCGGCACCGCACCGACTCCAACCAGCCACGGGTCGGCGAGGAGATAGCGGGCGCCCGCGCCCTCAACGAAGTCGCGATGAATCTGCTGTCCAAGGCACACGGAGAAATCGACGCGATGTCCGGCCGCACCTCACACCCGATCAACGTCTGACCCCACAGCCCCGAAGGGACGCCCCACATGAGGCGCCCCACAGGGGCGCGGGGAACCGCGCGCTCGACCACGGCGAACCCGCGGACTCCCGCAGGGGCGCGGGGAACTGCGCGACCACCGCCGAAACTACTCCGCGAAGCTCGCGAAATACGCGGCGGCCATGTCCTCGTCGCCATGCCCCTGCGCCGCCGCGCGGGCGAGACGCGCGGCGGTGGCGGCGGCCACGTCGAGACGCACATGCCCCCGCTCCCCCGCCTCCACGATCAGCCGCGCGTCCTTCCCGGCGGTGCTCACCGCGAACTGCGCCGGGCTCAGCCGGCCCTCAAGGACCAGCCCCGCCTTGGCCCGCAGGTACCCCATGTCGAGCGGCCCCCCGGCGATCAGGTCGAAGAAGCTCTGCGGGTCGACGCCGAGGGCCTGGGAGAGGGCGAGGACCTCGCCGCCCGCCGCGGTGACCGCGAGGACCCAGCTGTTGGCGACGAGCTTCAGCCGGGTCGCGCCGGCCGCGGCCCCGTCCTCACCGGTCCACACGGTCCGCACGCCGACCGCGTCGAAGACGGGCGTGACCGTCTTCCGGTGTTCCTCGGGCCCGGCGGCCAGCACGGTGAGCTGCCCGGACTCGGCGGGCTGGCGGGTGCCGAGGACGGGGGCGTCGTAGAAGACGAGGCCGTGCTCGCGGGCGAATCCGGCGAGTTCGGCGACGGAGTCGAGACCGGCCGTGGTCGACTGCGCCCAGACCGTGCCGGAGCGCAGCGCGGGCGCCGCCTCGCGCATGACCTCAAGGACGGCGTCACCGTCGTAGAGCATGGTCAGCACGACATCGGCGTCCCGTACGGCCGCGGCCGGGTCGGCGGCGACCTGCACCCCGTCGGCGGCCAGCGGCAGAGCCTTGTCGGCGGTGCGGTTCCAGGCGCGGACGGTGTGCCCGGCGCGGGCGATGTTGCGGGTCATCGCGGCACCCATGATGCCGGTGCCCAGGACGCTCACGGTGAGTTTCTCGGTCATGCGTCGGTTCCTGTTCTCGGATGTCCTGCTCGCGGATTCCCCTCGCCGCGGCGATCTTAGGCGGCCTTCTCGGTCAGATCGCGGTCATCCCGGCATCGGCGGCCGACGCGGCCGACCTTTCCCCCCGTACGCCCCGTTCATCCCGTTAGTCCTGTTCGTCCCGGCGGGACGGGACCCGTCGGTCCGTGGTCAGGGGGTGCGTTCGCGTACGTCCACCCGCGTGCCGCCAGGCGGACGTACGCGACAAGGAGGCCGGTGAGGGCTACGCCGTCCCCACGGTGCCCTCACCGGCCGGCTCTCGGCGAGCGGTGCGCGTCAGGCGCCCACCAGCTCGCGGTCCTCGTCCTTGGGCCGGTCCTCGTCCCGGGCGCGCAGCCCCTCGCCCTCGACGTCCACGTCGGGCAGCAGCCGGTCCAGCCACCGGGGCAGCCACCAGGCCCGCCGGCCGAGCAGCGCGAGCACCGCCGGCACGATCGCCATGCGCACGATGAACGCGTCGAAGAAGACGGCGGCCGCGAGGCCGAAGCCGATCATCTTCACCATCGACTCGCTGGAGCCGATGAAGCCGGAGAAGACGGCGATCATGATCACGGCGGCGGCGGTGACGACCCGGGCGCCGTGCCGGAAGCCGGTCACCACGGCCTGGGTGGGCCTCTCCCCGTGGACGTACGCCTCCCGCATCCGGGTCACCAGGAACACCTCGTAGTCCATGGCGAGGCCGAAGACCACACCGACCATGAAGATCGGCATCATCGACATGACCGGGCCGGTCTCCTCGACGCCCAGCAGGCCGGACAGCCAGCCCCACTGGAAGACCGCGACGACGGCGCCCAGGGCCGCCAGCACGCTCAGCAGGAAGCCGAGGGCCGCCTTCAGCGGAACCAGGACGGAGCGGAAGACCACGATCAGCAGCAGGAACGCCAGGCCGACGACCAGGGCCAGATAGGGCAGCAGGGCGTCGTTCAGCTTCTGCGAGACGTCGATGTTCATCGCCGTCGCACCGGTGACCAGGATCTTGGCGTCCGTGGTCCGGCTGATGTCCGCGCCGGTCGAACGGATCGTGTGCACCAGGTCCTCGGTGGTCGACGAGGACGGCTTGGAGTCCGGGATCACGGTGATGGTCGCGGTGTCGCCGGCCTCGTTGGGCGCGGGCGGGGTCACCGAGACGACGTCCTTGAGGCCCTTGATCTCGTCGTCGACGTCGGTGAAGACGGTCTTCGGGGTGTCGCTGCCACG
Source organism: Streptomyces sp. NPDC056161 (assembly GCF_042268025.1). Classification (NCBI taxonomy): domain Bacteria; kingdom Bacillati; phylum Actinomycetota; class Actinomycetes; order Kitasatosporales; family Streptomycetaceae; genus Streptomyces; species Streptomyces sp. NPDC056161. The sequence continues at coordinate 23,444 of NZ_JBHJUV010000027.1, read as the reverse complement.
GGCGTCGACGACGACCATCAGCGGACCGTTGAAACCGGGCCCGAAGCCCTCGGAGAGCAGGTCGTAGGCGCGGCGCTGGGTCGTCGACGTCGGCTGGGAGCCGTCGTCGGGCAGACCCAGTTGCAGCGAGGTCGCGGGGAGGGCCGCGGCACCGAGGCCGACGACGCCCAGCAGCAGGACGGCGACCGGGCGGCGCACGACGAAGCTCGCCCAGCGGGTGCCCAGGTTCGGCCGGGACGCCCCGCGCGGGTGCCCGGTCCCGCGTCCGCCGCCGAACAGCCTGCTCCGCCGGCCGGCCGGCTTGACCCGGCGGCCCGCGTAGCCGAGCAGCGCCGGGATCATGGTGAGGGCGATCAGGACCGCGACGGCGACCGTGCCGGCGGCGGCGACGCCCATCTTCGTCAGCATCGGGATGTTGACGACGGACAGGCCGACCAGGGCGATCACGACGGTGAGTCCGGCGAAGACCACCGCGGAGCCCGCGGTGCCGACGGCCCGCCCGGCGGCCTCCTCGCGTTCCCTGCCCTCGGCGAGTTCGGCGCGGTAGCGGGAGACGATGAACAGGGCGTAGTCGATACCGACCGCGAGGCCGATCATCATCGCCAGGATGGAGGTGGTCGAGCCCAGGTCGAGGGCGCCGGCCAGCGCGGTGATGGTGGAGACGCCGATGCCCACGCCGATGAGCGCGGTCAGCAGCGGGAGTCCGGCCGCGAGCAGTGAGCCGAACGTGATGACCAGGACGACCGCGGCGATGACGATGCCGATGGCCTCGCTGGACCCCGTCTCGGGTGACGCGCTGAGCGCGTCACCGCCGATCTCGACGGTCAGCCCGGCGTCCCGGGCGTCCTGGGCCGCCCGGTCGAGGGCGTCGCGCGAGGAGTCCTTCAGCTCCATGCCGGAGACCCGGTACTTCACGGAGGCGTAGGCGATCGTGCCGTTCTTGCTGACGGCCTTGCCGGTGTACGGGTCGGTGACGGAGACGACCTCGGAGCCGTCCCGCAACTCCCGCACGGTCCGCTCGGCGGCGGCCTTGTTGCCCCGGTCGGTCATCTTCCCGCCACTCGGGGCCTTGAAGACGACGCGGGCCGTGGCGCCGTCGGCGCTCATGCCGGGGAAGCGCTGGTCCAGCAGGTCGAAGGCTTTCTGCGCCTCCGTGCCGGGGACGGAGAAGGAACTGTTGCCCGCCGCCGGCGCGCTCGCCGCGCCGGCACCGGCCAGCGCCAGCAGCGCCACCCAGATCAGGGCGACGAAGTGCCGTCGCCTGAAGGCGAGCCGGCCCAGTTTATAGAGGAACGTGGCCACGAGGTCGTACTCCCGATCAGTCGTGGGGTGGTTCAGGGCAGAGGTGATCAACCCGCGGGGCAGGCGTGATCGGCCCCTGAAGGCAGGGGTGATCGGCCCGTGGGGGGGCAGGTGTGATCGGCCCGACGACGTGAGCGGTGACGTCAGGTGAGGGCTGGGGAGGCCAGGGGGCTAGAAGTGGCTGATTAGGTCAGGGAGGCTGCGGAGGCGGACAACCGACCGGCGGGTCAGCCGACCGGCGCGCCGAGAGCGGGGAGGACCACGGCGTCCAGGTACGACGTGAGGAATGCCTGGGTCGGCGGCTGGTCGTCGAGCAGTGCCCGGGTGGCGAAGCCGCCCACCATCATGTGCACCAGGAACTCCAGCGCGGGACAGTCCGGACGGACCTCACCCCGGTCGATGGCGCGCTGCACCATCGAGTGGAACCCCTTGATCTCGGGATCCACCACCAGGTTGCGGAAGGCCTCGCGCAGATCCGGGTTGTGGTGCATGGCCATGGCGACACCCCGCATCAGCGCGGAGTTCCGCTCCATCGCACAGTCGTCCTCGGTCGCCACCAGGCCGTGCAGGTCGCCCCGCAGCGATCCGGTGTCGATCTCGTCGGTGCTGCCCCGCTTGCCATGCCGTATGGCCTTCACGACCAGTTCGGCCTTGCCGCCCCACTGGCGGTAGAGGGTGGCCTTGCTGGAGCGGGTGCGGGTGGCCACGGCGTCCATGGTGAGGGCGTCGTAGCCGACTTCCCGGAGCAGATCGAGCACGGCCTCGTACAACTCGGCCTCGCGCTCGGGGGTGATGCGACTGCGACGCCCCGATGCAAGCACCGGCTCCACCGGGGCGGCCAGCGCCGCGCCCTTGGATGCCTCAGTCATGACTCTCGCCCTTTCCCGCTCCGGACGACACGGTTTTGTATGTGATGAATGTAGCGTACCCCTCAACGAAACGAAACCGTTTCGTACGTGCCTTGAGTCACGCCTGTGAGTTGCGCACAAGGTGCCCGTTTCCCGGTTCGATCTGGGTTGCCCTGAGTTGCCCGTTCCCCATCGGCCGTAAAAACATGGGGAGGTGAGCTATCTGCGCCTGCCCCACCTCAGCGGCGACCTCCTGTGCTTCGTGGCCGAGGACGACCTGTGGCTGGCCCCGCTCGGCACCCCGGGCCGCGCGTGGCGACTCACCGTGGACCGCACCAAGATCGGCCATCCGCGTTTCTCCCCCGACGGCCGCCACATCGCCTACACGACCTGGCACAGTCTGGTGCCCGAGATCCACCTGGCCTGCGTCGACGGCGGACCCGGCCGGCAGCTGACGTACTGGGGCAGCGCCGACACGCGGGTGTGCGGCTGGACCCCACCCGATCCGAACGGCCGCTCCGACATCCTCGCCGTCGCCTCCCACAGCCAGCCCTTCTCCTACTTCACCTGGGCCTACAAGGTCTCCCCCGACGGCGACCCCGGCCGCAAACTGCCCTGGGGCCCGGTCTCCGACATCCAGGCCGCCGACCTCGGCGACGAACGCAGAACCCTGCTGCTCACCGGCACACCGCCGCATGAACCGGCCGGCTGGAAGCGCTACCGGGGCGGTGCCATGGGCCGGCTGTGGCTGCACGGACGGCGGCTGCTCGCCGGCATCGGCGGCCATCTGGACTCGCCGATGTTCGTGGCCGGCCGGATCGCCTTCCTCTGCGACCACGAGGGCGTCGGCAACCTCTACTCCTGCGCGTACGACGGCTCCGACCTGCGCCGCCACTCCGACCACGACGCCTTCTACGCCCGGAACGCCGCGAGCGACGGAACCCGGGTGGTGTACCAGTGCGGGGGCGACCTGTGGCTGGTCGACGACCTGTCCCCGGACGCCGTGCCGCGCCGCCTGGACGTCCGGCTGTCCGGGCCGCGGGCCGGCCGCCGCAGGTACCAGGTGCCGGCCGCCCAGCACCTGGACGGCATATCGGTCGACGAGACCGGCCGGGCCAGCGCCGTCGTCGTACGCGGCAGCCTGTACTGGCTCACCCACCGGGACGGCCCGGCCCGCACCATCGCGGACACCCCGGGCGTACGGGTCCGGCTCCCGGAGATGCTGGGCTCGACCGGGCGGATCGCCTACGTCACGGACGCGGCGGGCGAGGACGCGATCGAGATCGCCTACCTGCCCCGGGCCAGCGGCGACCGCGCGCCGCGCCGGCCCGCCACCGGTGAGCTGGGCCGGGTCCTGGAACTGGTGTCGGACCCGTCTGGCGAACGCCTCGCCGTCGCCTCGCACGACGGCCGCCTGCTGCTCGTCGACGCGGCCGAGGGCGATGGGGGTGGGGGTGGGGGTGGGGGTGGCGAAGGTGGTGGGGGCAGTGAAGGTGGTGGGGACTCTGGGGGCAGCGGGGATCTTGGGGGCTCCGAGGGCTCCGAGGGCTCCGAGGGCTCTGAGGATTCTGGGGCGTCCGGGGGCTCCGGGGGTTCCGCGGCGGACGCGGCGAAGGCGGCGGACTCCGGGCGCCTCGGACAGGCCAGCGGCGCGGGAGGGGCCGACGGCGCCCGCGGGGGCGAGGTCTCCGGCGGAAGCGGCGAGGTCACCGAGTTGATCCGGTCCGTCAACGGCCCGGTGAAGGACCTGGCGTTCTCCCCGGACGGGACCTGGCTGACCTGGTCCCACCCGGGGATCGGGCGTTCGCTGCGGCAGATCAAGATGGCCCGCGTGCCCGGGGCCGGACAGCCGGACCGGCTGATCGTCGACGTGACCAACGGCCGCTTCGAGGACGAGAACCCGGTGTTCACCCGGGACGGCCGCTACCTGGCGTTCCTGTCCTGGCGCGGCTTCGACCCGGTGTACGACGTGCACACCGGGGACCTGTCCTTCCCGCTCGGCTGCCGCCCCTACCTGGTGCCGCTGTCGTCCGCGACCCCCTCCCCGTTCGCCCTGAACCCGGACGGCCGTCCGGCGGCCGGCGGCCTGGACCCCGCCGAGGGCGGGCCCGGCGACGGATCCGCGGTCACCGTCGAGGTCGAGGGCCTGGAGAGCCGGGTCACCCCGTTCCCGGTGACCGCCTCCAAGTACTCCGCGCTGCACCCGGTGGCCGGCGGCGGCCTGGTCTGGCTGCGCTGGCCGATCTCGGGCGCGCTGGGCGAGACCTTCGTCAACCCGGCCGACACGAGCGGGCGCCCGACCCTGGAGTACTTCCACATCACCAAGGCGAAGAAGTCCGAACTCGTCGGCCATCTGGACTGGTTCACGGTCAGCGGCGACGGCACCCGGCTGGTCGTGGTCGACGAGGGCGACCTGCGTGCCGTCCCGTCGACCGAGTACGGCGACGCCGACACCACGGTCTGGATCGACCTGCGCCGCATCCTGCACGAGGTCGACCCGCCCGCCGAGTGGCGCCAGTCCTTCGAGGAGGCGGGCCGGCTCATCCGGGCCTACTTCTGGGACCCGGGCATGTGCGGCATCGACTGGGACGCGGTCCTCGACCAGTACCGGCCGCTGGTCGAACGCGTCGCGTCCCCGGACGAGTTCGCGGATCTGCTGCGCGAGGTGCTGGGCGAGCTGGGCACCTCCCACGCCTATGTCACCCCGGCCCGGCGCAACGAGGGCCCGCCCCACTTCCAGCGCTACCAGGGCCTGCTCGGCGCCGACTTCGTCCGCCGGGACGGCCGCTGGACCGTCCGGCGGATCCTGCCGGGCGACTCCTCCGACTCCCGGGCGCGTTCGCCGCTGGCCGGCACCGGCATCCGGGCGGGCGCGGTGCTCACCCAGGTGGACGGGCGGCCGGTGGACCCGGTGGCGGGCCCATACCCGCTGCTGGCGGGCGCGGGCGGGACGACCGTGGAACTGACCTTCGTCCATCCCCCACCCGGCGAAGAACCACCGGACACCGCCGGCACCACGAGACGGGCGGACGGACAGGGCGCGGCAGGCCAGAAAGGCGCGGCGGACCAGGAAAGCGAGGCGGACCAGGAAGACGAGGCGGGTCCGGCGCGGCGGGTGGCGGTGGTGCCGCTGATCGACGAGCGGCCGCTGCGCTACCAGGACTGGGTGGCCAAACGCCGCCAGGTGACCCGGGAGTTGAGCGGCGGCCGGTGCGGCTATCTGCACATCCCGGACATGGGCGGCTCCGGCTGGGCCCAGTTCAACCGCGATCTGCGCATGGAGGTGTCCCGGCCCGCGCTCCTGGTGGACGTGCGCGGCAACGCGGGCGGGCACATCAGCGAACTCGTCGTCGAGAAGCTGACCCGGACCATCCTCGGCTGGGACCTGACGCGCGACGCCCAGCCCGTGTCGTACGCCTCCAACGCGCCGCGCGGCCCGATCGTGGCGCTGGCCGACGAGGCCACCTCGTCCGACGGCGACATGATCACCGCCGCGATCCGGCTGCTGAAGCTGGGTCCGGTGGTCGGGCAGCGCACCTGGGGCGGCGTGGTCGGCGTCACCGGGCGGCACCGGCTGGGCGACGGCACGGTGATCACGGTGCCGATGAACGCGGCCTGGTTCGACGCGTACGGCTGGTCCGTGGAGAACCACGGGGTGGCACCGGACGTGGAGGCCCTGCGCACCCCGCTGGACTGGGCCGAGGGCCGGCACGTCGAGATGGACGACGCGATCCGGCTGGCCCTGGAACTGCTGGGGTCCCTGCCCGCGGCGACGCCGCCCGACCTCAGCGAGGTACCGAACCGCTCGCGCCCCGAACTGCCGCCCCGGGCCTGACCGCCCGCCCCCGTGCGCGCGCGGAGCGGACACCAGGACCGGACCCGAAGAACGGGCCCGAAGCACGGACGCGGAGAACGGACGCGGAGAACAGACGCGGAGAACAGACGTAGAGAAGAAGAACGGGAACGGGAACGGGCACGGGCACGGGAAGGGCGCCCCGCGTCCGGGGCGCCCCTGTGCGGACCGATGACCGACCGTGGCGTCAGGCGTCAGGCGTCAGGCGTCGTAGTCCTGGTCCATGCGGTCGTGCATCTCACGCTCGTTGTCCGGCATGTCCCGCGTGTCCCGCGGGTTCTGGCGGCCGCCACGCTCGGACTGCGGCCTGCCGCCGGGCTGCGGCTTGCCGGACTGCTGCTGGCCGCGCTGACCGCGCTGGCCGGCCTTCTCACGCGCGCTCTGCTCGGCCTGGTCCCGCAGGTTCTTGGCCTTCTCCTGGAACTGGTCCTTCATACCCATGTGGGTTCACTCCCGTGAGGGTAGGGGGGTTGGGCCTCGATGGGCCCCGACCAGATTCACACGGCCCGACACCCCGCGCATGTCGATCAGTCACGGTGCGTAGCACGGGCCCGTTCGTCGGCCTCCCCGCCCGCGCCGACCAGCCCGATGCGCATCCCCTGGAGCCGGGGTCCGAACCGCCGCATCTCGCGCTGCCCGACCGTCCCGACGAGCGCCGGCAGACAGCCCCGTACGCCCTGCATCCCGCGCAGCCACCACTGCCCGTACACATGGCTCGACCGGCGTTCGATCCCGGCCACGATCCGCTCCGCCGCGGGCCCGAGCGGATAGGTCCTGTTGGCCGGCCACGGCAGCCGCTGCCGCAACTCCCGCATGGTCGCGTCCTGGTCGGCGCCGCGCACCATGTCCGTGTCGGTCCAGGACAGATACGCCACCCCGACCCGCACCCCCCGGTGGCCGACCTCGGCGCGCAGGCTGTGCGCGTACGCCTCCACGCCCGCCTTGGAGGCGCAGTACGCCGTCATCATCGGCGCCGGGGTGAGCGCGGCGAGCGAGGCGATCTGGAGCAGATAGCCGCGGCTCTGAGCGAGCACGGGCAGGAAGGCACGGCCGGTCACCGCCGAGCCGATCAGGTTGACCTCGATCACCCGCCGCCAGGCGTCCGGGTCGGAGTCGGCGAACGGACCGCCGGTGGCCACACCGGCGTTGGCGACGACGATGTCCACCTTGCCGAAGCGCTCCTTGACCTCACCGGCCACCCGGACCATCGCCTCGTGGTCGGTGACGTCGGCGTACCAGTGGCCGCTGTCGCCGTGCAGCCGCCCGGAGACCTCCTTCAGCGCGTCCGGCTCCAGACCGACCAGCGCCACCTTCGCACCGCGCGCGGACAGTTTGCGGGCGAGCATCTCGCCGACGCCGCGTGCCGCGCCGGTGACGACCGCGACCTGCCCTTCGAGGCCGACCCTGCTCATGCGTCCTCCTTGGCCTGCACGTCCGCACCGTCCACCGCGCCCGCACCCGCACCCGCACCCGCGGCCGTGCCCGTGCTCGGGCCCATGTCTGTGCCTCTGGCGTCCGCCGTACGTGCCGTTTCCGCAGCGCCGTCCACGCCGTCCACGCCGTCCGCGCCGTTCACACCCTTCGCGCCCTTCGCGTCTTTGGACCGCGCCGGGTCGTCGAGGTACGTCGCGACGAGTTCCCGGATCCGGCCGGTGACCAGTTCGGGCGCCTCCACCGGCGTCATGTGGCCGAGTCCGGGCAGTTCGGTCAGGCCGACGCAGTGCGGCAGCGCGGCGACGACGGCCCGCGCGTGCACCGGCGGCGTGAGCCGGTCGGTGGTCCCGGCGACCACCGCCGTGGGCACCGTCAACTCCCGTACGCCGTCGTCGAGATCGAGCCCTTCCAGCACCTGCGACCAGGCGTACCGCGCACCGGGCGGGCAGGCGTGCACGATCCGGGCGCACGCGTCCACCATGTACGGCGCGGAACCGGCACCCATCGTCGCGTACTTGAGGATCCGCCGGGCCGCCGGCGTGACCGGGCCGAGCGGGGCGCGCGAGCCCAGGATGCGTGCCGTGATCCAGGTGCGTGCGCGACCGGCGCGCAGCGGCACGATGCGTGCCTCCGCGACCAGCCGCGAACTGCCCGTGCTGCACAGCAGGACGGCGGCGGTGTGCTCGCGGAAGCGGGGCCGCGTGGCCGCCGCCAGCACCGTCATGGCGCCCATGGAGTGGCCCGCGACCACGGCTCGTTCGCCCGGCGCGAGCGTCCGGTCGAGCACGGCCTCCAGGTCGTCGGCGAGCGCCCGGGTCGAGCAGACGGGGTTCGCCGGGCTGCGCCCGTGGCCCCGCTGGTCGTAGGCGATGACCCGGTGGTCCGCCGCCAGGTCCCGGATCTGGGCCGCCCAGAAGGCGGTCGAGCAGGTCCAGCCGTGGGCGAGGACGACCGGCGGCGCGCCCTCGGGGCCGTGCACCTCGGTGTGCAGCCGCGCGCCGTCGGCGGAGACCACCGTCAGCTCGCGGGCGGGCGTGGGCGGCGCGTAGGGGCCCGCGGTCACGTGCGTCGGACGGCTCACGCCCCCACCTCCACCGGGGCCGTCGCGCGGGCGGGTACCCGCAGGACCTCGTACTCGGCGAGGTCCACCCGCCGGGTGGCACGCCGCAGCTCCGTCGTCGTACCGGGCCAGATGGTGGTGTTGCGGCCGCTCGCGTCCAGGTACCAGCTGGTGCAGCCGCCGGTGCTCCACACGGTGCGCCGCATCCGCTCCTGGACCCGCTCGTTCCAGGCGCGCACGGCGCCGGGGCGGGCGTCGAGGGCGGCCCGGCCGCCGAGGACGTCGAGCTGACGCAGGAAGTCGGCCATGTAGTTCAGCTGGGACTCGATCACCAGGATCATGGAGGAATTCCCGAGGCCGGTGTTCGGCCCGATGATCGTCATCCAGTTGGGGAAGCCGGCCGCGGAGGCGCCGCGCAGCGCCTGCATGCCGTCCTGCCACGCCTGGGCGAGGGTCCTGCCGTCCGCGCCGACGACCCGCTCGGCGATCGGCATGTCGGTGACGTGGAAGCCCGTCCCGAGGACGATCGCGTCGACCTCGGCCTCGGTGCCGTCGGCGGCGACCAGGGTGGCGCCCCTGACCTCGCTCAGCCCGCTCGCCACCACGTCGACATTCGGCTGGGCGAGGGCCGGGTAGTAGGAGTTGGACAGCAGGATCCGCTTGCAGCCGATCCGGTAGTCGGGGGTGAGCTTGGCGCGCAGCGCGGGGTCCTTGACGGCGCGGGCCATGGTGCGCTTGGCGAGGTGCTCGACCGGGCCGAGTTCGTTCGGGTGCTTGGTGAACGCCTGCACCTGTAGTTCCCGGATGCCCCACAGCAGTCCGCGCCGGGCCTGCGCGGTGATCGGAAGGTGCCGGTGCAGCCAGCGCTCGGCGCCGGTGATGGCCCGGTCGACGCGCGGCAGCACCCACGGCGGGGTGCGCTGGAAGAGGGTCAGCCGGGAGACGAGCGGCTGGACGGCCGGCACGATCTGGATGGCGGAGGCGCCGGTGCCGACCACGGCGACGCGCTTGCCGCGCAGGTCGTAGTCGTGGTTCCAGCGGGCGGAGTGGAAGACCTCGCCGGGGAAGGAGTCGAGCCCCGGGATCCGCGGGATCCTGGGGTCGGCCAGCGCCCCGGCGGCGGAGACGACGACGTCGGCGCTGAGCGCACCCCTGCTGGTCTCGATCTCCCAGCGCAGTTTCCCGCCGTCCCAGGCCATCCGCCTCACCTCGGCGCCGAAGCGCAGGTGCGGGCGCAGCCGGAAGGTGTCGGTGACGCGCTCCAGATAGGCGCGGATGTGCTCCTGCCCGGAGAAGGCGCGCGGCCACTCGGGGTTGGGCGCGAAGGAGAAGGAGTACAGGTGGGAGGGTACGTCGCAGGCGCACCCGGGATAGTCGTTGTCCCGCCAGGTACCGCCGACGCTGTCCGCCCGTTCCAGGACGACGAAGTCGGTGATCCCCTCGCGGCGCAGCCGCACGGCCGCGCCGAGGCCGCCGAAACCGGACCCGATCACCGCCACCCGTACATGCTCGTGCTGGGCCATCCCGCAGCCTCCCGGCATCGCAACGGATTCTGCCAGTGAACACTGGCACGATGGGAGCGTAGGACAGCCCCGTACCGATGGGTAGGGGTCGGGCGAAGGAAAGTTACCGGCGGTACGCCCTAGGCTGCCCCTGTGGCAGCAGACGGTGGACGAAGCGGCGGACAGGGCGGCGGCCGTCAGGGCGGCCCCCGCGAGTACCGCATGGAGAAACTGGCCCGGCTGGCCGGCATCACGGTGCGCACCCTGCGCTTCTACCGCGAACGCAAGCTGATCCCGCCGCCCCGCCGCGAGGGCCGCATCGCCTGGTACGACGACCAGCACCTGGCCCGGCTGCGCACCATCTCGGCGCTGCTGGAGCGCGGCCACACGCTCAGCGGCATCGCGGAGCTGGCCGACGCCCTCGACCACGGCCGCGGCGTCGCCGACCTGCTCGGCGTCGACACCCCCACCGAGGAGGAGCCGGTCCGCCTCACCCCCGAGGAACTGGCCGCCCGCTTCGAGGGTGAGGTCACCCCGGAGAACCTGGCCGCCGCCCTGGAGCTGGGCTATCTGGGCACCGACGGCAACGAGATCGTGCACATCAGCCGCCGCCTGCTGGACGTGTCGTCCGCGCTGGTCCGTGAGGGCATCCCGCTCGCCGAGGTGCTGGCGGCGGGCAAGCGGGTACGCGAACACGCCGACGCGCTGGCCGACATGTTCGCCCGGATGGTGCTGCGCCACGCCCCCGAGGACGACCTGGAACGCCTGCGCCCGCTGGCCCGCAGCGTGGTCGAGGCGGAGTTCTCCCTGGCGCTGGACAGGCGCCTGCACAAACGGGACTGACGGCACCGGGCCGGAGCGGGGCGGGCCGGAGCGGGGCGGGGCGGGGCGCGGGCCGCGGGGAAGCAGGCGGCCGCGGAACCCCGCCTACAGGTCGTGAACGGCCTCAGGCCGCAGACGGCCTACAGGTCGTAGACCACCGTCACCGGCGCGTGGTCCGACCAGCGTTCGGCGTGCGTGGCCGCCCGTTCCACGTACCCCTTGACGGCCTTGCCCGCGAGCCCCGGCGTCGAGACGTGGTAGTCGATCCGCCAACCGCTGTCGTTGTCGAAGGCCCGCCCCCGGTACGACCACCAGGTGTACGGCCCCTCGGTGTCGGGGTGCAGGGCCCGCACGACGTCGGCGTACCCGCCGTCCGCCGGGTCGAGGACCTGCGTCAGCCAGGCCCGCTCCTCGGGCAGGAAGCCGGAGTTCTTGGTGTTGCCGCGCCAGTTCCTGAGATCGCTGTTCTGGTGGGCGATGTTCCAGTCGCCGCACACGACGACCTCCCGCCCGCCAGCGGCGGCCCGCGCACGCAGCGCCTTCAGATGGGCCAGGAACTCGTCCATGAACCGGATCTTCTCGTCCTGCCGCTCGGTGCCCACCTCACCGGAGGGCAGATAGAGGGAGGCGACGGTGACCCCGGGCAGATCGGCCTCGACGTACCGGCCGCTCGTGTCGAACTCGGCCGAGCCGAAGCCGACCTGGACGCGGTCGGGTTCCCGCCGGGTGTACAGGGCGACGCCCGCGCGCCCCTTGGCGGCGGCCGGGGCCTGCACGACGTGCCAGCCCTCCGGCTGCCGTACGCCCTCGGGCAACTGCTGCGGCTCGGCGCGCACCTCCTGTAGGCAGAGCACGTCCGCGGAGGTCCCGGCGAGCCACTCCACGAATCCCTTCTTCGCGGCGGCCCGCAGCCCGTTCACATTGACAGAGGTCACAGTCAGCACCAGGGCACGATACCGGCACACTGTACGAGGCCCACGTCCACATTCTGCATAGAAGTACGATGCCTAGCATGCTTATACGTCGCGTCCCCTTCGACCACCCCGACGCCGTCAAGCTCAACGACGAAGTCCAGGCCGAGTACCACCTCCGCTACGGCGACGGCGGCGACGCCACCGTCCTGGACGCCCTGGACTTCACCCCGCCGAGAGGTGTCTACCTGATCGCCTACGACGACGGTGGCCGCCCCGTGGCCACCGGCGGCTGGCGCAGCCAGGACGCCAACGGCCAGGGCAACGAGGACGGCGACGCCGAACTCAAGCGCATGTTCGTGATCGAGCAGATGCGCGGCCGCGGCCTGGCCCGCCGCATCCTGGCCGCCCTGGAGGAGGACGCACGCGCGGCCGGCCGCGTCCGCATGGTGCTGGAGACGGGCACGGCACAGCCGGAGGCCATCGCCCTGTACACCTCCAGCGGCTACGAACCGTGCACCAAGTTCGGCTACTACCGCCACCACGAGTCCAGCCTCTGCTACGCGAAACCCCTGTAGCCGGACGGTCCGTCCGACGGCCCCCGCTCAGCCGTGCCGGTGATAGACCTTGTTGGCGATGCGCCAGCACCCGTCGGCGCGCACCAGCAGGAAGACGTCGGTGAACGTGTCCGCGCCGTGCCGGAGCGTCATGGCCGCGGTCGCGACGGTGCCGTGGACGTCGACGGCGTCGATGCGGCGCGACCGGGTCGCCTCGTCCAGCGCGGGCCGGCCGGAGAAGAGGGCGCAGTACTCCTCCAGCCGCCACGAGACGAAGACGCCGTCCCGGACTCCCTCAACGTGGGCGGTGGGCAGGAACGCGTCGCGGAAATGGGCGGGGTCGCCGGTGGCGTGCCCGCGGGCGTAGGCGCGCAGCGGCACGAGCACGGCCTCACCCACGGCGGGATCCGGGCCGGGAACGGCGACGGTGTGTGCTGTGGTCATGCGGGCCAGAGTGGTTCACCTCCGACTCTGCGACAAGCGCAGATTTCGCAGCCCTCCCCTGCCGGACGCGCATACCGGCTGGACATACTGGCGCCATGGAACTGACCGTGTGGCGAACCTTCGTGACCGTGTGCCGACTCGGATCGCTGTCGGCGGCGGCCGTCGAGCTCAACCACACGCAGTCCGCCGTCTCCCGGCAGATCGCCGGCCTGGAGCGGCAACTCGGTGTGTCCCTCATCGAGCGCCACGCGCGCGGTGTACGCCCGACGCCCGCGGGCGAGGCGTTCCACCACCACGCCCTGGCCACACTCGACGAGGCCGACCGCGCCGTGCGCGCCGCCCGCGACCTGCGCGACGGCGCGTCCGAACGGCCGCTGGCCGTCGGCGCGACGCCCTCTCTGGCCGCGGGGATCGTCCCCGAGGCCGTCCGGCGGATGCTGGAGCGGGCCGGGCCCGTCCGGTGGAGCCTGTTCCCCGGGCTGAGCGAACAACTGCACCACCGGGTGACCGCCGGCGATCTCGACGTCGCCGTCGTCACCGACGCACCGCCGGGCTTGCCCAACGACCCACGTGTCGAACGCCGGTTCCTCGGGCTGGACCACATGGTCGTCGTACTGCCGGCCGGTCACCGGCGGGCCGGCCGCGGGCCCGTGTCCATCCGGACCCTGGCCGACGAGACCGGGGTCGAGGACAACGACGGCTCGGCGGCCCTGCTGCGCCGGCACGCGGCCCGTGCCGGAGTCACCGCCCGTGTCGACCTCACCGCGGCCGACTTGCCCGGCAAGCTGGCTCTGGTCGCAACCGGCCACGCCATCGCCCTGATCCCCGGGCTCCTGACCTGCGCGCTGCGGCCCGACGTCACCACGGCGGCCCTCGTCGATCCCCCGAGCCGCGGCATCTACACGATCACCCCCCGCCGCGCCCCGCACCCGTCCGCGGCACCCCTGCTCGACCAACTGGCGACGGCCTTCGCCCCGGCCGGCCCCACCCGACCCGGGACACGGACCTGACGCGATGGCTGGTGGACTCTCCTGGTCCCAAGGCCCGCACGACGGCGAACACCTTGCGCGAACACCTTGCGCGAATGCCTTACTTGGGCTGCTCGTGCCGGGTGAACGCGGCGATCAGGCTGTGGACCGGATTGTCGTCGGAGTCGGTCCCGTGCGCCTCGAAACCTTCGAAAGTGACCACCTCGGCGCTGCGGGAGAACGTGGCCTGCTCGTATTCGGTGAGTGCGGCCTCGGTGTCGTCGGGGTGTGCGGCGAGGGCCTTGCCGAGTTCGGCGCCGTCGAGCATGGCCAGGTTGGCGCCTTCGCCCTTAGGGGCCAAGAGGTGGGCGGCATCGCCGAGCAGGGTCACTCCCGGCACCCGGTCCCACCGGTGCCCGGTCGGCAGGGCGTAGAGGGGGCGCAGGACCGGCGCGATGTCGCTGTCGGTGATCAGCGCGGTGAGTTCCGGCGCCCAGCCGGCGAACTCCTGCGCGATCCTGGCGGTGGCCACGGCGGCATCGGCGAAATCGATGGCGGCGAACCATTCCTGCGGCTCGGACAGTTCGACGTAGGCATGCAGGGTGTCGCCCCTTTCCCGGTGGGCGAAGATCTCCCGGCCCGGCTTGGGCGCGATCATCGACCCGCCACCGACCGCTTTCGCGGTGGCCGGGTGCCGGGTGTCGGCGTCGAACAGGTAGGTCTCGACGACCGACTTGCCGGTTTACCCGGGTGTGGTGGCGGAGGGCAGCGGCCGGACCCGTGACCACGCGCCGTCCGAGCCGACCAGCAGGCCGGTGACGACGGTGCTGCCGTCGGCGAACGTCACCGCGTGGCGGCCCTCGCCGAGCGTACGGGTGCTGCTGACCTTGTGCCCCCACCGGGCGGTGCCGGCCGGGAGCGAGTCGAACAGGATCTGTCGCAGCTCACCGCGTAGCACCTCGGGGCGTCCTCCGGTGCCGTCGTCGGCCTTGTCGAACAGGACGGTCCCGTCCGGGGCGAGGACCCGCATCGCTTGACGGCCCTCCAGAATGAGGCCACGGAACTCGTCCATCAAGTCGGCGGATTCGAGGGCGAGTTGTCCGTTGTAGTCGTGGATGTCGAGCATCCCGCCCTGCGAACGCGCAGCCGGGGAGGACGCCGCCTCGTTCCCCGTTCCGTCGAAGATCGTTCCCCGGCAGCGAGGGCAGCGGAACCGCTCGCCCCTCGATCGGCCATTCTCAAGAGGTACGTGACCTGTCCGCTGCCCTGCGCCCCTCTTCCGGGTGATGGCGCCATGGAGAGTTTCGAAGTAGTTTCAAAGTTATGGGTATCGAGAACGCAGCCGTGAACTTCTCCGAGCTGGTGAACAAGAACAAGCAGACGCTTGCCCGGCTCCAGGAATCGCCGAGACTGCTCCTGCACCGTAGAGACGGCGAGGACCTGGTCCTCACCACCGCGGCGCGGGCCGAACAGGACCAGACGGTGGTGTCGGCAGCCACCCGGATACTGGCCGCGATGGCGCGCCGGGAGCCCGGCAGCATGGAACTGCTCCTCGACATACTGCCGGACGCGTTCCCCTGGGTCCGTTTCCTGCCCGAACCCGATCTCCACGCCTTCGCCGTCGAACTGGTCGACACCACGCGCGCCGCCGACTCGCTCGGCAACAGCGCGTCCGTCGCCCAACTGCTCGTCGCCTGGCAGCACACCGCCGAGGTCTACTCCGACCCCGAACTGCTGGCCGCACTGACCCGGGACCACAGCGAAGACTACGGCCCGGTACCGGACCCGCGGGACGTCGCATGACCGCGGGTCGCGGCGACCGCGCCGCACCCCCGGCACCGGACGGCCAATGGGAGGTCCGCTTCGCCGACGCCGCCTCGGCCAAGGGCTGGGAGAGCCTCGCCCAGCAGGCCCGCGAGAACACCTACCGCGCCTGGACGACCATGCGCACCGCCCCCAGACCTGCCACGGAGACACCCCGGCACCACCGCCTCAAGGGTGGTCTGGCGCACGGAATCCACCGCGGACAGACCTGCGAGCAATGGCAGATCGAGGTGACCGGCGGCGGCCGCATCTGGTATCTCCTGGACACCGCCCGCGACACCTGCTGGATCACCTTCGCAGGGACCGGGCACCCGCGAGCCACGGATCGCCGCTGATCCGGCACAGAAGACGTTTCCTGTGGCCTTGAGTCCACGGTGACAGTGATCCGACGGGTCAGCCGATGTGGGTGGTGTCAGCGTCCCGGGACTCCGAGCTGACGTGCTGCGGCGTCGACGGTCTGCGAGAGCAGGACGGCGATGGCCATCGGCCCGACTCCGCCGAGGACGGGAGTGATCAGGCGGACACGGGTTCGGGCAGTGGCGAAATCCACGCGTCGCCGACGTTGCCCGGGTTGTACCCGGCATCGATCACTACCGCGCCCGGTGTGACGTCCTCACCGCTGATCGACCGACAGACCACACCCGTCACCCCCGGCAACCCGGGGGTGGCCGTCCTGCGCTCAACAGAGAAAACCGAGTCGTCGACACAGCTGCGCACCACCACCGCCGCCATCCACCACCCCGAACACCCTCGAACAGACCCCGGAAACGACAAAGATCCCGAGCGATCATCATGATCGCCGGGATCTCGTCAACCGACCTTGAGCTAACTCAAGAACAGTCGTGCGTGGACCTGAGGGGATTCGAACCCCTGGCCCCCTCGATGCGAACGAGGTGCGCTACCGGACTGCGCCACAGGCCCTTGCAACGAGTGAAACTTTAGCATCCCCGTCGGGGTGCTTGGTAATCCGTTCCCCGACTGGTCAGGGGCCGGGTTACCGGCTGGTCACACGGTCTTTCGGCCGCTGCCGGACGCCGCTTCGCACGGCCGCACGCACCCGACCGTCGTCGCCGTGCGCCCCGCCATCGACGCTGCCGCGCCCCAAGCCCTCGTGTGCCCCGCCGTCGACGCTGCCGAGCATCCCGGCATCGTCACCACCGCTCGTCGGCCCGGCCGGCGTCACTCGTTGACCGCGCACGGCCGTCACTCGTTGGCCGCGCGCGGCCGTTCGCCGTCCTCGTACTGGTCGAACAACGGCGTGCGCCCGCGCTCGCGGGCGCGGCGGGCGGAAGCGGCCCGGCGCGCGTCACTGCGTCCGCCCGCCGTCGGCTTGTCCTCCGCCGTCTGTGCCGACTCCTCCGTCGGCCCGTCCGGCTCGGCGGACTCCGCCTCCTGCTCCGGGGCCACGGAACTGGACCGCGCCGAACTCCACGCGTCGGGCGCCGCCAGGTCCACGTCGGAGGTGGCGCGCGGCGCGACCGGCGCGGTCACGTACGTGGGCAGCGGCACCGGCACCGGGTCCCAGCTGTCGCCGTGTCCGGGGCGCCGCTGGCGCTCGCGCTGCTGGTCGACCCATTCGGCGTGGTCGGTCTGCTCGACGAGCGCGCGCCGGTCGGCGGCCAGGGTGGAGAGCGCGGGGTCGGCCTCCGGCTCGGGTCCCTCGTCCGCTTCGTCGGCGGTGGCGCCCGAGTCCACGGGCGTACGCCGACGCGGCTGGCGCTCCCTGAGCCGCTGCGCCGCGACCTCGGCCCGGCGCCGGTCCATCTGGTAGGCGAACCGGCGGCGCTCCTGGGCGCGCAGGTACGCGATGTATCCGCTGAGCAGGACCGCGGGCACACCGGGCGCCCAGAGGAAGGCGAGCCCACCGACGGCGGCGACGATCGCGCCGAGGGTGAAGGCGAGGAACAGCAGCACCGTGGTGCGCCGACGGCGCGCGAGCACCTTGGTGCGCCGGGCGCGTGCCGCGGCGGCCTGCGCCGAAGGGGCGTGCCGGGCCGCCGGGGCGCCCTGCTGCGCGGGCACGGCCGGGGACTCGGCCGCTTCGGCGGACGGGGAACCAATCGCGGCGCCGGACGCCGACACCGCCCCGTGCTCACGCGCGGACGCCTGGGAGGCCCCGTGCTCACGCGCGGACGCCTGGGCCGCCCCGTGCTCACGTGCGGGCGCCTGGGCCGCCCCGTGCTCACGCCCGGAGGTCGACGCGGAGGCCGACGCCGCCGCGTGGTCGCGCCCGGAGACCGGCCCGGAGCCGGACTCACGCGCGGACGCCGACACGGACCCGGGCTCGCGCGGTCGTTCGGGGCGTGCCGGCGCCACCGGTTCGGCGTCCGCCCGCACCTGACGGCGGATCCGGGGCATGGCGAAGGCCCGGACGTCCACCGAATCGGTGACGGCGCCGGGAGCATTGTCGGTGTCGGGCTCCCCCTCGCGGGCGGAGCGCGACCGCAGGTCCTTGGCGTATCGGCGCTCCATCCCCGCCCGTCCGGACAGCAGCCGGATGGCGGTACTGAAGCGTTCCGTAGGACGGGCCTCGTTCAGCTCGTCCTGCCTACGGAGCCACATCGGCACCAAGTAGGCGGCCCAGGCCCCGACAATGACTGCGTAGATGAGGCCGCTGCTGCTCACGCCTCACACGGTAGAGGGGTTTGCGTGAGGCCATCTGCCAATTCGGCCGGTGTGTCGCACGATCAGGCTGATACTTCCAGCTTTTTTGCCATCGATGTGATCAGCAGACGGCCGTTCCCGTGAATTTCATTACCCCGAGTCGGTCATCCGCCGATCAATTTCGAACACACATTCAATTTCCGCGCTAGCCGGGATTCCCCGGAGCTAGCCGGGATTCCTCGGAGCGTTCTGTGGATTCCAGGGGGCGGATGTGCTCTGCCCGCTCTGGGCGTTCGACACACTCCCGGTATCCGTCGCCGGCCGGGACCGCGCCCGCTCCCAGCGCCCGCGCAACCCCTCCGGGACCTCCTCCGCGGTGAGCGCGAAGACGAGGTGGTCGCGCCAGGCCCCGTCGATGTGGAGATAGCGCGGCCGCAGCCCCTCCTCACGGAAGCCGAGTTTCTCCACGACCCGGCGGCTGGGCCGGTTCTCGGGGCGGATGCAGACCTCGATGCGGTGCAGACCCACGGTGCGGAAACAGTGGTCCACCGCGAGCGCGACGGCCGTCGGCATCACTCCCCGGCCGGCCACCGCCTGGTCCACCCAGTAACCGATGTGCGCCGAGCACATCGATCCCCAGGTGATCCCGGCGACCGTCAACTGCCCCACCAGCCGCCCCTGGTACTCGATGACGAACGGCAGCATCCGGCCCGCGTTCGCCTCGGACCGCAGATGCCGGACCATCTGGCGGTAGGTCGGGCGGTGGGTGATCGGGCCGCTGGGCGTGGGCGGCGGAATGGTCGCTTCCCACGGGCGCAGCCAGTCCCGGTTGCGCCGGTTCACCTCGCGCCAGACACGCTGGTCGCGCAGCCTTATCGGTCTCAGGACGACCTCGCCGTCCGTCAGCACCGCGGGCCAGGACGGGCTGTTCAGCTCACACCCCCTGGGGGTACTTCCCCGGCTGCCGCCGGGGGCATTCCCACCCCGGCCCCTCGGGCACCGGGGGAGGGTCTGGAATTCTCCTCGCCCGCCTGCTCGGACGACGCGGCGGGCTGCGCGGAGCCCGCGTCCGGCCGGGGGTGGTCACCGCCGCGGATCTGGTCCACGGCGTGGACCAGCAGCGGCTCCAGGACGGCCAGCCCGTCCTTGACCCCGCCACCGGACCCGGGCAGGTTGACGATCAGTGTCCCGCGCGCCACTCCGGAAAGCCCCCGCGAGAGCGCCGCGGTCGGCACCTTCTCGCGTCCGAACGCCCGGATCGCCTCCGCGATGCCCGGCACCTCGCGGTCGATCACCTCGCGGGTCGCCTCCGGCGTGCGGTCGGTGGGCGAGATGCCGGTGCCGCCGGTGGTGACGACGACGTCGTACCCGGCCTCCACCGCCGCCCGCAGCGCCGCCTGAACGGGATCCCCGTCCGGCACCACCTGCGGCCCGTCCACGGCGAACCCGAACCGTTTCAGGCCCGCGACGACAAGGGGCCCGCCACGGTCCTCGTAGACACCGGCGGCGGCGCGGTTGGACGCGGTGACGACCAGCGCGCTGTACGGAGCGGTCAGCGCGCCGCCGAGGAACGGCCCGCCGCTCATGCCCGGCTCCAGTCGCCCGACTTGCCGCCCGTCTTCTCCTCCACCCGTACGTCCGTGATGACCGCTCCCTTGTCGACCGCCTTGACCATGTCGATCACGGTGAGGGCGGCCACCGACACCGCGGTCAGGGCCTCCATCTCGACGCCCGTACGGTCCGTCGTCCTGACGGTGGCGACGATCTCGACGGCGTCGTCCGCGACCGACAGGTCCAGTTTCACACCGGACACCGACAGCGGGTGGCACAGCGGGATCAGATCCGGGGTGCGTTTGGCGCCCATGATGCCCGCGATGCGCGCGGTGGCCAGGGCGTCGCCCTTGGGGACGCCCGCACCGCGCAGCAGCTCGATCACCCGGGGCGAGACCAGGACGCGTCCACTGGCGCGGGCGGTGCGCGCCGTCACGTCCTTCCCGGATACGTCGACCATGCGGGCCGCGCCCGCCTCGTCGATGTGGGTCAGTCGGTCCTGCGTACTCATGCTGTGTGGCGGCTTCCGGTCGGGTCCGTCGGGGTGCGGCGCACGGATGTGTCGTGCGCGACACGGTACCGCCAACTCGCGGTGCGCAGCGGAGCGGGACCGCGGCCCGAGCGCTCGGACCGGCCGGGCCGTACGGCGTTGTCGTCGTCCACGGCGGCATCGTGACCGCTCCCGCGGTTTCCCCGCGTCTCTCGGGCCGCTGCCGGGCCGTGGCGGGCCTCGCTCGCCCCGCCCCGGGTACCCGCTCAGCGGAGCAGGATCACCTCGACCTCGGCGCCCGGTTCGACGGACGTAACGTCCTCGGGGAGGACGATCAGTGTGTCGGCGTGCGCCAGGGCCGCGACCAGGTGGGATTCGGCGCCGCCCACCGGCGTCACCGCGCCGTCGGCGTAGGTGCCCCGCAGGAACTGTCTGCGGCCCTTGGGGGAGCGGAGCGGCGCGTGAGCCGTGAGGGTCGCCCGGACCCGGGGCCGGTGGACGTCCTCCAGTCCCATCAGGGTGCGGATGGCGGGGCGGACGAACAACTCGAAGGAGACGTACGACGAGACGGGGTTGCCGGGCAGGGCCAGCAGGGGGGTGTGGTCGGGGCCGATGGTGCCGAAGCCCTGAGGCTTGCCGGGCTGCATGGCGAGCTTGCGGAACTCGACGCCGCCGCCCGCCTCGTCCGCGTCGCCGACGTCCGACAGCGCCTCCTTGACGACGTCGTAGGCGCCGACGCTGACGCCGCCCGTGGTGACCAGCAGGTCGGCGCGGATCAGCTGGTCCTCGATCGTGGCGCGCAGGGTCTCGGCGTCGTCGGCGACGGCGCCCACCCGGTAGGCGATGGCGCCGGCGTCGCGGGCGGCGGCGGTGAGGGCGAAGCTGTTGGAGTCGTAGATCTGGCCGCTGTCGAGCTGCTCGTCCGGCTGGATCAGTTCGCTGCCGGTGGACATGACGACCACGCGCGGGCGCGGGCGTACGCGTACGGTGCCGCGGCCGATGGCGGCGAGCAGGCCGATCTGCGGCGGGCCGAGGACCGTGCCGGCCTCCAGGGCGCGGTCACCGGCCCGTACGTCGCTGCCCTTCGCGCGCACGTGCGCGCGTGGCTCGGCGGAGCGGTACACCCGCACGTGCCCGGCGGCGCCGTCGGGGGCCAGGCTACGGGCGCGCATCCCGGTCGCCGGGCCCTCGCCGAGGCCCCCGTCGGTCCACTCCACGGGGACGACGGCCTCGGCTCCGGGCGGCAGCGGGGCGCCGGTCATGATGCGGGCGGCCTGGCCGGGACCCACCCGGACCAGGTCCGCAGCGCCGGCCGCGACGTCCCCGACGACCTCCAGGACGGCGGGAAACTCCTCGCTCGCGCCCGCGACGTCCGTCACCCGCACCGCATACCCGTCCATGGAGCTGTTGTCGAACGGCGGCAGTGAGACCGGCACCATGACGTCGTCGACGAGGACGCAGCCGAGGGCGTCGAGCAGTTGCAGCTCGATGGGCTCCAGGGCGCGGACGGTGGTGAGGATGTCCTCCAGGTGGTCGTCCACCGACCACAGGCGGTCCGGGTCGGCGGTGCGGGGCGCGGCACTGGTCAAATCGCTACATCTCCTCGGCTACGTAACTGCGAAGCCAGGTCCGGAACTCCGGGCCCAGGTCTTCACGTTCGCATGCGAGTCTGACAATGGCACGCAGGTAGTCGCCACGATCGCCGGTGTCATAGCGGCGGCCCTCGAAGACGACGCCGTGCACGGGGCCGCCGGTCTTCTCGTCCTGGGCGAGCTGCTGGAGGGCGTCGGTGAGCTGGATCTCGCCGCCGCGGCCCGGCTCGGTCTGCCGCAGTATGTCGAAGACGTGCGGGTCGAGGACGTAGCGGCCGATGACCGCGTAGTGCGACGGCGCGTCCGCCGGGTCGGGCTTCTCGACCAGGCCGGTGACCTTGACGACATCGGCGTCGGCGGTGGTCTCGACGGCCGCGCACCCGTAGAGGTGGATCTGCTCGGGCGCGACCTCCATGAGCGCGATCACGCTGCCGCCGTGCTGCTCCTGGACCTCGATCATGCGCTTGAGCAGGGGGTCGCGCGGGTCGATCAGGTCGTCGCCGAGCAGGACGGCGAAGGGCTCGTGCCCGACGTGCGGGGCCGCGCACAGGACGGCGTGACCCAGCCCCTTGGGGTCGCCCTGGCGCACGTAGTGCATGGTCGCGAGGTCGCTGGACTCCTGGACCTTGGCGAGCCGCGCCGCGTCGCCCTTCTTCTGAAGAGCCGATTCCAGCTCGTAGTTGCGGTCGAAGTGGTCCTCCAGGGGGCGCTTGTTGCGTCCCGTGACCATGAGGACGTCATCGAGCCCAGCCGACACGGCCTCCTCGACCACGTACTGGATCGCCGGCTTGTCCACGACCGGCAGCATCTCCTTGGGGGTGGCCTTGGTGGCCGGCAGGAACCGGGTGCCAAGACCTGCTGCGGGAATGACAGCCTTACTGATCCTGGGGTGCGACTGAGTCATGCGCGCAACCTTATCCGGTGCCTTTGCCAGGAAACTGGGGCTCCGGTTAATTCGCTCCCATATGAGCACATTAAGAAGGATGCGAGAACGATCCGTGGAACACGAAGGACGCCCGGCCGACCCTGACAAGCGGACGTTGCGACTACAGCTCCTCACGGTGAGGAACAGGTTGACGGCGGATGACATCGAGGAGGCCGGTGCCGCGCTGGCCGGGTGGGCACTGAAGCTGCCGGAGCTGGCGCGGGCCCGCACGGTGGCAGCGTACGTCTCCGTCGGGAGCGAGCCCGCGACGCGGGCGCTGCTGGACGCGCTGCACGCGCGCGGTGTGCGGGTCCTGCTGCCCGCCCTGCTGCCGGACCAGGACCTGGACTGGGGCGCGTACGCCGGGGAGGGCTCCCTCACCCAGGTCCGGCACGCCGGGCGGATGACGCTGCGCGAACCCGCGGGGGACCGGCTGGGCCCGCAGGCCGTGACGGGTGCCGACGTCGTCCTGCTGCCCGGCCTCGCGGTCGACGCGCACGGGATGCGGCTGGGCCGCGGCGGAGGCTCGTACGACCGGGTGCTGGCCCGTCTGGAGCGCGCGGACGCGCACCCCGCCCTGGTGGTGCTCCTGTACGACTCGGAGGTCGTCGAACGCCTTCCGGCCCAGGAGCACGACCGGCCCGTGCACGCCGTCGTGACGCCGTCCGGCGTGCGCCGCTTCAGGACCGGCTGACGGCGGCGGCCCGCGGGCTTCGCCGGGATCGCCGCGGCACAAGGGAAGGGCCCCGCTCACGCG